>DASWER010000364.1:0-11919 GCA_036394655.1 Burkholderiales bacterium | reverse complement strand
GTCACCGAGAACAGCTTGGTGCCGCCGTTGTTCGGCTTGCCCAGTGCCAGGAAAGCGTCGCCGCCATTGCGCACGATCCAGGGCACGGCGGCGAAGGTCTCCGTGTTATTGATCGTGGTCGGCTTGCCATACAGCCCGTAGCTCGCCGGGAACGGCGGCTTGAAGCGCGGCATGCCCTTCTTGCCCTCGAGCGAATCGAGCAGCGCCGTTTCCTCGCCGCAGATATAGGCGCCGTAGCCCGCATGGCCGTAGAGCTCGTAGCTGTAACCCGAGCCGAGGATGTTGGCGCCGAAGTAGCCGGCGGCGCGCGCCTCGGCGAGCGCCTCCTCGAACTGCTCGTAGACGTCCCAGACCTCGCCGTGGATGTAGTTGTAGCCGGCGGTCGCGCCCATGGCGTACCCGGCGATGATCATGCCTTCGATCACCGCGTGCGGGTTGTAACGCAGCAGATCGCGGTCCTTGCAGGTGCCCGGCTCGCCCTCGTCCGAATTGCAGACCACGTACTTGGCGCCGGGAAACTGCCGCGGCATGAACGACCACTTGAGCCCGGTCGGGAAGCCGGCGCCGCCGCGCCCGCGCAGCGCCGATTTCTTCAGGTCGTTGATCAACTGCGTCGGGTCGAGCTTTTTCTCGAGGATCGATTTCAGCGCCGCGTAGCCGTCACGCGCCTCGTAGTCCTTCAAGCGCCAGTTGTTGCCGTCGAGCCCCTTCATCAGGATCGCGTCGGGTCCGTAGTCCAGCATCATTTCAACTCCTGGATCAGCTGGTCCAGCTTTTCGTTGGACATGTAGTCGCGCATCTTCTTGTTGTTGACCAGCAGCACCGGCGCCATCGCGCAGGCGCCCATGCACTCGCCCTCCTTCAGCGTGAAGCGCCCGTCGGGCGTGGTCTGGTTGAAGTCGATGCCGAGCTTGCCGCGCAGGTGATCGGCCGCGGCGAGCGCGCCCTGCAGGCCGCACGGCAGGCAGGTGCACAGCGTGATCTTGTACTTGCCGACCGGCTGCAGGTTGTACATCGTGTAGAAGCTCGCCACCTCGTACACCGCGACCGGCGCCATGCCGAGGTATTGCGCCACCGCGTCCATCGTCTCCGTGGCGAGCCAGCCCTTCTCGTCCTGCGCGATGATCAGCGCGCTCATCACCGCCGACTGCTTGTGCTCGGGCGGGTACTTGGCGATCTCACGATCGATCTTCTTCAGCGATTCTGCCGACAGCATCAGACTTCGCCCTTCCAGTAATCGACGTTGCCCGATGCCGCCGCGGTCGAATGCCGCCATTTGCCGTCGAAGGCGATGATCTTGCCGGAGTCCGGGTACTCGCAGATCTCGGGGTCGGTCATCGTGCTGATGGACAGGAAGCTCAGCTCGGCGTCCGAATCATTCACGATCTGGTGCGCGGTGTCGGGCCCGCCGACCGGGCAGCAGATGACATCGCCCGCGCGGATCTTGCGGGTTTCGGCGCCGTAGCGCAGCGTGCCCGTGCCCGAGACGATGAAGAACATCTCTTCCTGGGCACGATGACTGTGGAACGGGCAACCGCGCTTGCCCGGCGGCAGCACATCGTACGAATAGCCGAGATGGCGCGCGCCGAGCATCGGCCCGATGCGCGCCGAGCGCCACTCGAACTTGTCGCCTTTGGCGCCGTGCTCGAGCTTGAGCTGGTCGAGGTTGACGACGTTGTTCACCGATCGATTTCTCCAAATACGATGTCCTGAGTCCCGATGATGGCGACGGCGTCCGCGATCATGTGGCCGCGCGCCATCTCGTCGAGCGCGGCGAGGTGCGGAAAGCCCGGCGCGCGGATCTTGAGGCGGTAGGGCTTGTTCGCGCCGTCGGAGATGAGATAGATGCCGAACTCGCCCTTGGGCGCCTCGACCGCGGCGTACACCTCGCCCTCGGGGACGTGCATGCCCTCGGTGACCAGCTTGAAGTGGTGGATCAGCTGCTCCATGCCCTCCTTCATTTCCAGGCGGGTGGGCGGCGCGATCTTGTGGTCGTCGACCATCACCGGCCCCGGGTTCTTGCGCAGCCAGTCGATGCACTGTCTTACGATGCGGTTCGACTGGCGGAATTCCTCGATGCGCACGAGGTAGCGGTCGTAGCAGTCGCCGTTCTTGCCGACCGGGATGTCGAACTGCATGCGGTCGTAGACCTCGTAGGGCTGCTTCTTGCGCAGGTCCCAGGCGATGCCCGAGCCGCGCAGCATCGGACCGGTGAAACCGAGCGCCAGCGCGCGCTCGGGCGAGACCACGCCGATGCCCACGGTGCGCTGCTTCCAGATGCGGTTCTCGGTGAGCAGCGTCTCGTAGTCGTCGACGTACCTCGGGAAGCGCTCGGTGAAGTCCTCGAGGAAGTCGAGCAGCGAACCCTGGCGATTCCGGTTCATCTGCTCGATGGCCTTCTTGTTGTGGAACTTGGCGGCCACGTACTGCGGCATGCGGTCGGGCAGGTCGCGATACACGCCGCCCGGGCGGTAGTACGCCGCATGCATGCGCGCGCCCGACACCGCCTCGTAGGCGTCCATCAGGTCCTCGCGCTCGCGGAAGCAGTACAGGAAGATGGTCATCGCGCCGATGTCGAGGCCGTGCGCACCGAGCCAGAGCTCGTGGTTCAAAATCCTGGTGACCTCGTCGAACATCACGCGGATGTACTGCGCGCGGAGCGGCGGCGTGATGCCGAGCAGCCTCTCGATCGCCATCACGTAGGCGTGCTCGTTGCACATCATCGAGACGTAATCGAGCCGGTCCATGTAGGGCACCGACTGCAGGAAGGTCTTGTGCTCGGCGAGCTTCTCGGTCGCGCGGTGCAGGAGGCCGATATGCGGGTCGGCGCGCTGGATCACCTCGCCGTCCAATTCCAATACCAGCCGCAGCACCCCATGGGCTGCCGGGTGCTGGGGTCCGAAATTCAGCGTGTAGTTGCGGATCTCGGCCATTATTTTTCGTGCGCGTAATTCGGCTCACGCACGATCCGCGGCGTGACCTCGCGCGGATCGATCGTCACCGGCTGGTAGACGACGCGCTTCTGCTCCGGGTCGTAGCGCATCTCGACGTAGCCCGAAAGCGGAAAATCCTTGCGGAACGGGTGGCCGACGAAGCCGTAGTCGGTGAGGATGCGGCGCAGGTCGGGATGGCCTTCGAACACGATGCCATAGAGATCGAAGGCCTCGCGCTCGAACCAGTTGGCTGCCGGCCACACCTCGACCAGCGACGGCAGCACCGGGAAGTCGTCCTGCGGACCGAAGCAGCGCAGGCGCAGCCGCACATTGTTGGATATCGAAAGCAGATGCACCACCGCCGCGAAGCGCAGCCCTTCGCGTGGGCGATCACCATACGCGGCATAGTCGACGCCGCAGAGATCGATCAGCTGCTCGAAGCCCAGCTGGTCGCGCAGCTTTTGCGCGGCGGCCAGATATTCGGCCGCCGGCACTTCGAGGGTGAGCTCGCCGAGGCGTTCGCTGGGCGCGAAGCCGGCCTGCGCCAGCGCGTCATGGAGCTTCTGCAGCCTTGGCGTCATCTAGCGGGCGATGGTGTTGGTTCTTTTGATCTTGTTCTGCAGCTGCACGATGCCGTAGAGCAGCGCCTCGGCGGTGGGCGGGCAGCCCGGCACGTAGATGTCGACCGGCACGATGCGGTCGCAGCCGCGCACTACCGAATACGAATAGTGGTAATAGCCGCCGCCGTTGGCGCACGAGCCCATCGAGATCACCCAGCGCGGCTCGGCCATCTGGTCGTAGACCTTGCGCAGCGCCGGCGCCATCTTGTTGCAGAGCGTGCCGGCGACGATCATCACGTCGGACTGCCGCGGGCTCGGACGAAACACGATGCCGAAGCGGTCGAGGTCGTAGCGCGCGGCGCCGGCGTGCATCATCTCCACCGCGCAGCAGGCCAGGCCGAAGGTCATCGGCCAGAGCGAGCCGGTGCGCGTCCAGTTGACCACCTTGTCGATGGTCGTCGTGGCGAAGCCCTGTTGCAGTACGCCTTCTATGCCCATGGCGGACTTTCTATTCCCACTCTAACGCGCCTTTCATCCACTCGTAGACGAACCCCACCGTCAGGATGGCGAGGAACAGCATCATGGACAGATAACCCGCCAGCCCGATGTCATTGATCACCACCGCCCACGGAAAGAGGAACGCGATCTCCAGGTCGAACAGGATGAACAGGATCGCGACCAGGTAGTAGCGCACGTCGAACTTCATACGCGCATCCTCGAAGGCCTCGAAGCCGCACTCGTAGGGCGAAAGCTTCTCCGGGTCCGGGTGGTTCGGCCCCAATAGCTTGCCGAGCACCATGGGCGCGACGCCGACGCCGATGCCGACCAGGATGAACAACAGAATCGGAAAATATTCTGCGAGCATGAGTTTTGGTGCCCACGAGCAGACTCGAACTGCTACGGCTTTTTAGGCCACCAGCCCCTCAAGCTGGCGTGTCTACCAATTTCACCACGTGGGCCCGGATGCGCGAATTATCCCCTAAAAATCACTGCGGTACCTGTTTGTCCTTGCCCGGTTCGGGTGCGGGCGCCTCGGGTTTCGCGGCCGGTTTCTCATCGGCTTTCGCCGCCGGTTTTTCCACCGGCTGCTGCTTGCGGATGACGTCGATCACGCCGCCGCCCTCTTCCGCCGGACGCCGCGTCGCCACGTAGGCAAGCGCCAGGCTCAGAGCGAAAAAGATCGCGGCGAGCACCGCGGTGGCGCGCGAAAGAAAGTTGGCCGAGCCGGTGGCGCCGAACAGGCTGCCGGAGGCGCCGCCGCCGAAACCCGAGCCCATGTCGGCGCCTTTGCCGTGCTGGAGCAGCACGAGGCCGATGATCGCCAGCGCGATCAGCACATGAAGCACGATGAGCACATTCGTTAACATCTCAGTTCACCTTTTTCGTTCCTGCAGCTTGCAGGATCGCCAGAAAATCCGCCGCCACCAGCGAGGCGCCGCCGATCAGGCCGCCATCGACGTCGGGCATCGCAAAAATCGCCGCCGCGTTCTGCGGCTTGACGCTGCCGCCGTAAAGAATCGGCGTGTCCTGCCCCACGCGCTTGCGCAGGAACGCGTGCACTGCCTGCGCCTGCTCGGGCGTCGCATTGCGCCCGGTGCCAATCGCCCAGACCGGCTCGTACGCCAGCACCGCCTGCGAAAACGCCACCGCGCCGAGCTGGCGCGCCACCACTTCCTCTGTCCGACCGCCCTCGCGCTCGGCGAGCGTCTCGCCGACACACAGGATCGGCGTCAACCCGGCCGAGCGAGCGGCGGCGAATTTCGCTGCCACCTCCGCATCGCTCTCGCCGAAAATCTGGCGGCGCTCGGAGTGTCCGACGATCACGTAGCGGCAACCGACATCGGCGAGCATTGCCGCCGACACTTCACCGGTGTACGCGCCCTGGGCATGCTCGCTCACGTTCTGCGCGCCCAAGGCTAGCGGCGTGCCGCGCAAGCGCTCGGCCACTTCGGCGAGGTAGGGAAACGGCGGGCAGACGGCGCCTTGCGCAACGCCCTTCGGCAGTCCCTCGAGAATGGCATCCAGCAGAGCGCGATTCGCTGCCCGGCTGCCGTGCATCTTCCAATTGCCGGCAACCAGCCGGATGCGTGCCATGCGGCTGAATTTTACCGCATCGCAATAACGCGAACGCCTGGGTGCGGCGGTCTACCGCTCTCGCGCGGCCTCGTGGAATGCCTTCTGCACCGGCGACAGCAGGTACTCGAGGATGCTGCGCGTGCCGAGATGGATCTCGCCTGCCACCTGCATGCCGGGCTGCAGGGCATAGCGCCGGCCGTCGGCGGCGAGCTCCTGGGCCGCGAGCTCTACCAGCGCCCGGAACGCGAGCGGTCCCATCGGGCGATCGCGCCCGGTGAGCGCGTCCGAGCGCGTGTTCGCCGAAGGCGCCTCGGTCGCATCCGCGTTCACCTGCAGCACCCTGCCTTGCACCATGCCGTACTTCTGGAACGTGAAGGCAGCGAGCTTCAGCTTCGCCTCCTGCCCGGGCCGCACGAAGCCGACGTCCTGGTTCGACACCCAGACCTCGGCCACCAGCTTGTCGCCCTCGGGCACCAGCGTCATCAGGATGGTTCCCGGCGCCGCGACGGTGCCCGCGGTGTGCGTGGCGAGATCCTTCACCACGCCGGCCTGCGGCGCGCGCAGCTCCAGCAGCCCGCGACGGTGCGACTGCTTGGCGAGCTCCTGGCCGGCCTTCTCGAGCTGCGCCGCGACGTCGACGCGCTCGGTCTGCAGCTGTCGGCGGTAGTCGGCGCTGATCTGCGCGATCTTCTTCTCCGACTGCGCGATCAGCGAGCGGCTCGAGTCCATCACCGATTCCTGCGTGCGCAGATCCTGCTGCTTCTCGATGCGCTCGCGCTGCTTGTCGGTGTACATGATGCGGCCGGCGAAGCCGTCCTTGCTCAGCTTCTCGAACGCCCTTTCCTGCTCGACGTAGTGCGGCAGCACCTGCTCGAGCTTGGCTTTCGTCGCCTGCGCAGCCGCGAGGTCGTGCCTTGCCTTCTCGAGCAGCGTCTGCTCCTGTGCCAGCGCGTTCTCGTAGGCGCGCACATTGGCCGCGTGCTGCGCGTCCACCTGTGCGAAGAGCTGCGCGGCATCGCCGCGCCCGCGCTGGAACGGCTTGCCGGAAAGCTGCGCGTCGATGCGCCGCAGCGCGATCCGCTTGTTGTCGTGCTCGGCCTGGATCGCCTTCACGTCGGCGTCGGTCAGCACCGGGTCCATGCGCACCAGCACCTGGCCCTCGCGCACTGCCTCGCCCTCCCTCACCAGGATCTGCTTGACGATGCCCTGCTCGGCGGGCTGCACGATCTTGAGGTAGCTCGAGGGCACGAGCTTGCCCTCGGCCACCGCGACGATGTCGAGGCGACCGAAGCTCGCCCACAGGATTACGCCGGCGACCAGAGCAATCAGGATCCTGAGCATCCAGCCGGCGAGGGGCGCCGGCGGTTTCTCCTGGATGCGCAAAAGCGGTGGCGAAAAATCCGCCGGATCGGCTTCTACCATCTCGCTCGTCCCTCCCCAGCGTCACGCTACACGAGGACCGGCGCCGTCTCTTATCCGTTTGCCCGTTTCGCTGCGCCAGGCCTGATCGGCGGGTGGGCGAGCCGAGCCTGCTTAACAAGCGTCGCCGAAAATGGCGCCAAGGCGAAGTGGCAGAGTGGGGAGATGCTACGGTTTGCAACGCCGTCTACGTTGGTTCGAATCCAACCTTCGCCTCCAGCCTCCTTCTTTCCACGCTGCGGTGCGCAAGCGGTAGTTTTTGCACGCGCCGGTGACATAGTTCCGCCGGGCGGCGCGTAACGGACTACGCGCGGTCTCCACCTCGTCATGCGCCGGGTTTATAGTAGGAATCGCACGAGGGATTGCCTGATCGCCGAGTGAGCGCCGATAGCTCGCCGGGGTCGGCAAGCCCCTTGGGCAACCTCTCTAGAATCTCCGGATGCTTCCGGAGTCCCCCCAGGTCCTGATCGTCGGCGGTGGCCCTTGCGGCCTGATGCTCGCCAACGAGCTCGGGCGGCGCGGCGTAGCCGCGCTGCTGCTCGACCAGAAGCCCGGCACCGCGTTCAATCCGCAGGCGAACGCGACGCAGGCGCGCACCATGGAGCACTACCGGCGCCTGGGCTTCGCCGACGAGATTCGCGCGCTCGGCATGCCGGCAGACTTCCCGACCGACATCGCTTACTTCACGCGCTTCGCGAAACACGAGCTCGCTCGCTTTCGCCTGCCATCGGCGCGCGAGGCTCGGCAGCTGGTGAGTACCCTGTCGGGCTCCTGGAGCGCCGCCGAGCTGCCGCACCGCGTGGCGCAGAAATTCGTCGAACAGGTGCTGCGCCGCCATGCCGAGCGCGTTGCGTCGGTTCACTACGGCTGGCGTGTCACGCACTTTACCGACCATGGTGACTACGTCGAGGCCGAGGCCGAACCGGTTGAGGGAGGCAAATCGCTGAAGATCCGCAGCGCATACCTGGTGGGCGCGGACGGTGCGCGCAGCATCGTGCGCCAGGCCATGGGCTGGCGTCATACCGGCGAGACCGGTGTGACGCGCGACTTCGTCGGCGGGCGCATGTATGCCGTCTACTGCCGCGTGCCGGACTTCTATCGCGAGGTGCCGCACGCGCCGGCGTGGATGAACGTGAGCTTCAACCGCGAGCGGCGCTGCTTCATGCCGGCTATCGACGGCAAGGACCAGTTCGCCTTCCATACTCAGCTCAAGCCGCACGAGGACGAAGCGCGCATCGACGAGCTCGCCGCGGCCGGCATGGTGCGCCAGGCGATCGGCGCGCAGGTGAAGGTGGAGGTGCTGGCACGCGACACGTGGACCGCCGGGCATGCGCTGGTCGCCGAGCGCTTCGGCGAAGGCCGCGTCTTCATCGGCGGCGACGCGGCGCACCTTTTCACGCCGACCGGCGGCCTGGGCTACAACACTGCGGTCGAGGACGCGGTCAATCTCGGCTGGAAGCTGGCCGCGGCGCTCCAGGGGCGCGCGGCGCGCCGGCTGCTCGAGAGCTACGAGATCGAGCGCAGGCCACTCGCGGTGCGCAACACCACCTACGCCAAGCGCTTCGCCGACTCGCTCGGCAATTTCCAGCCGGTGCCGGAGATCGAGGACGACACGCCGCAAGGCGCCGAGGCGCGCAGGCGGGCAGGCGCATACCTCGAGGCGCACGGCCGCGCCGAGTTCAACATCCCCGGCATCACCTTCGGCGGCCGGTACGACGGCTCGCCGGCGATCATCGGCGATGGCAGCGCGCCGCCGCCGGAAACCATGAACACTTATGTCCCCACGGCCTGCCCCGGCGGCCGGCCGCCCCATGTCTGGCTGCCCGACGGCCGCTCGCTATACGATCTGTTCGGCTTCGAGTGGACCCTGCTGTGCTTGAATGATGCGCCGGCGCTCGAAGACAGGCATATGCAAGTCGTGCCACTGCAGAATGGCGCGCTGCGCGAACTCTATGGCGCCGACTACGCGCTCATCCGCCCCGACCAGATCGTCGCCTGGCGCGGCAACTCGGCGGCCGCGGCGCGGGCTGCGCTGGAAAGGCTGCATGGCTGAGCACGACCACCACCATCACCACCACGAGCGCCCGGGTGCCGCGCTGAGCACTGCCGCTGCGCTCACGGTTGCCTTCGCCATCGTCGAGGCGCTCGGCGGCTGGTGGACCGGCTCGCTTGCCCTGCTCTCGGATGCCGGGCATATGGTGACCGACGGCGCCGCCCTCGCCCTCGGCGCGCTCGCCGCGTGGATGGCGCGGCGTCCGCCTTCCGAGCGCCACTCGTACGGCCTCGGCCGCGCCGAGATCGTGGCCGCGCTGATCAATGCCGGCGCGATGCTGGTGATCGTGTTCGGTCTCGCCTACGAGGCGGTGGTGCGGCTGAAGAGTCCGAGCGAAGTGAACGGCGTCGCCGCGGCGCTGATCGCCGCCCTCGGCCTCGCGCTCAATCTCTGGGTCATGCGCCGGCTCGCCCCCCATGGTCACGACATGAATACGCGCGCTGCGCAATTGCACGTTTTCGGCGACGCGCTCGGCTCCGTCGCGGCGCTGGTCGCCGGCGCGGTGATCGCGCTCACCGGCTGGACGCCCATCGACCCGATCGCCTCGCTTGTGATTTGCGCCCTGATCGCGTTCTCGAGCCTGCGCCTGATGCGCGAGAGCATGCACGCGCTGATGGAGGGGGTGCCGCGCGGCCTTTCGGTCGAGACCATCGGCGGCGAGATGGCGCGCATCGACGGCGTGCTCTCCGTGCATGACCTCCACGTCTGGATGATCTCGGGCAGCCGCACCGCGCTCTCCGCGCATGTCGTCGTGCGCAGCCTCGGCCAGTGGGAGCGCATGCGGGTCGAACTGCAGACGCGGCTGCACGAGCGCTTCGGCATCGATCACGTCACGCTACAGCCAGAGTCGACTACGCGGCCGCTTGTGCGGCACTGATGAGGAGAAAACCATGCCCCTGAATGCTGCTTTCTTCGCTACCTGGACGCCGCGCGCGCAGGCGCTGCTGCGCATCGTGACGGCTTACCTGTTCCTCACGCACGGCACGTCGAAGCTGCTCGGCGTCCCGCATGTGGCGGCGTTCGACAAGCTGCAGCTGTTCTCGCTCGTCGGAGTCGCCGGGATTCTGGAGCTGGTCGGCGGCGTCCTTCTGCTGCTGGGCCTTTTCACGCGGCCGGTCGCCTTCGTGCTGTGCGGCGAGATGGCCTTCGCGTACTTCATCGGCCACGCCAGCAGCGGCCACGTGCTGGTGCCGATGCTGAATCGGGGCGAGCTCGCGGTGCTCTACTGCTTCGTGTTTCTCTTTTTCGCCGCCGCCGGCGCCGGCGCCTGGAGCTTGGACGCCGCGCTGAGGCGCGGCCGCGGCGCTCAGGCCTAAGGCCTTGCTGGTCGCGAATCGCGCTCGGGCTGCGGAGCAGACCTCCCCGCCGCCGGGGTGGGCGCCGCACGATTGGATGAATCGACGCTCGGAGAGCGCCGGTAGTTAGCGCTGTTGCACGGGCGCTGAGGGTCGAAGTACGCGACTGGGCCGGGGAAGTTCGCAAGTCCGCAGTTTGTTTCGTACCAAGCCGGTCCTGTACCGCCGACGCCCCACCTGTGGGTCGAATCCTCGCCGGCCATTGCCAGGCTGGCGAGCGCGAGACCTGCCGCCAAAAAAAGCGCTTTCATAGCGCCGAGGATCAGTTGCCGAAGGGGCTTTGTTGCGGGAACGGGCTGCCTTCGGGTTGCGGAGCGTCGTCCGCCACAGCATCGGTTTGCGTCACTGCACCCTTGTCGGCGCGCGCGAACGGGCCTTTTACTTGAGGAATTGAAGTGCAGGCTGAAGCGGTGAGCATGGCGAGAAAAACAGCAAGGCTGGTGCGTTTCATGGTGTTGCTCCTTTGCGTTAAGTGAGTGTTCAAAAGCTGTACTCACCATAAATACCGCGTGCCTCCTGGCCTTATTCCGAAAATTGGGACGCCGCGAAGGGGAATATTCACCTTGCTAGCGGCGGGAATACGCGCGCCAAGCAGCCGGTATTACTTGGCGTGCAACCATAAGGGACGAATCTCGAGTGAACCTTCTTCGCTGGCTGGTCTCGGCATTGGCAGTCGTTGCCCTCGTCGCGAGCGCGTTTCTTACGCTAGCAGCGCTGCGGCCTGAACCCGAGAGCCTGGAATTCGACGCGTACGACGTGACCGGTGTCACCTGGGGCCGGGATTTTCATTTGATCGGGCACGACGGCAAGCCACGCGAGCTCGCTGATTTCCGCGGCAAGGTGGCCGCGCTCTACTTTGGCTATACCCGCTGCCCCGACGTGTGTCCGACAACAATGGCAACGCTCGGTCAAGCCGTGCGGCTGCTTGGCAACGACGCCAAGCGGGTGCAGGGCCTTTTCGTCACCGTCGATCCCAGCCACGATAAGCCCGCGGTCCTCGCGCGATACGTGCCCCCGTTCCACGAATCCTTCATCGGACTCTACGGCGATGCGCAAGCCATCGAGCGCACGGCCAGGGAATTCAAGGTGCAATCCAGCCGGGATCACTCGTCACCGGTCTTCGTGTTCGATCCGCGCGGGCGGCTCCGGCTTATCTTGCAGCCGGAAGCGACGCCCGAGTCCATCGCGCGCGACATGCGCCACCTGCTGCAGGAGAACGAGCTTGCGAGGCGCCTTGGCGTGACTTAGGTGCGAGCGGCGCTCTTGACGGCGGCGGCGATGGACTGCGCCGCGGACTCGATGGCATCGCGCGGCTCGCCCTCGACCATCACGCGCAGCACGGGCTCGGTGCCCGACGGACGCAGCAGGACGCGTCCCTTGCCGTTGAGCGAGCGCTCGGCGTCGGTCTGCGCCTGCTTGATGCCGTCGTGCTTCTCCCACTTGAAGCCGCGCGGCACTTTCACGTTGAGCAGCACCTGGGGATACATCACGAGGCTCGCGGTCAGCTCGGCGAGCGAGCGCTC
>DASWER010000363.1:0-8479 GCA_036394655.1 Burkholderiales bacterium | reverse complement strand
GTGCTGCGCGGCAAGCTCGGCTTCCAGGGCATCGTGTTCAGCGATGACCTGTCGATGGAAGGCGCGGCCGTGGCAGGGGGACCGCCGGAGCGCGCGCGCGCCGCGATCGGCGCCGGCTGCGACATGGTGCTCCTGTGCAACAACCCGAAGGGACTCGATGAGCTGCTAGAGTCGCTCAAGGAGATGACGCTATCGAAGCCCGAGCGGCTCGAGCGGATGAAGAAGCAGGGGGGCCGGGACCTCCGCAAGAGCGTTGCCTATCGGGAGGCCCTCGGCGAACTCCAAAAGCTGGTCTGAATCCCTACTCGCGGGCCTCGAGCGCGAAGGTCCTGAACGAGGCGTGCTTGTTGCCAATCGCGCGCACTTCCTTCAGCTCGGCGGAATTTCGATAGGCCATGTACTGGTCCATGTCCTTCCACAGCTGGACCGCCACGCGCGGCGCGGGCGCCTTGCCTTCGATCGACTTCGGGCTCGAGCTCGCCGCCACCAGCCGGCCACCCGACTTCTTGATCAGCGCCTGCGCCTTGGGTGCGTATTCCTTCATGTACGCGTCCATGTTCTTCACCTCGATCTCGGTGACGGCATAGACCGCCGGCTTGGCTTTCGCCTGCGCGTGCAGGCCCTCCACGACCGCACCGCCCAATCCGAAAGCGGCGACGAGCGCCAGAGCGACGCCGGTCGGGGAGGCGGGAGAAGGGCCAGGCCCCGGAACCAGCGTTCTAAGCGCGCTCGGTCCGCAGGATGAGGACGTTGCCCGCGACCGAGACCACGATGCCCACCCAGGTCAGCGGGTGAAAGCGAAAGCCCTCGAACGCTGCGGACAGGAACAGCGCGACGATGGGCACCATGACGCCGATATAGCCGGCGCGCGCGGCGCCGATGCGCTTGAGCAGCGTGAGATAGCTGGCGAAAG
This sequence comes from Burkholderiales bacterium, assembly GCA_036394655.1. Classification (GTDB taxonomy): domain Bacteria; phylum Pseudomonadota; class Gammaproteobacteria; order Burkholderiales; family SG8-39; genus SCGC-AG-212-J23. The sequence continues at coordinate 7,566 of DASWER010000363.1, read as the reverse complement.
CGGCGACCGAGCCGAGCACGGCGAGATAGGCGAGCGAGAGCACGTAGGCCGGCGTCGTCTCGAAGGAAAGCGCCTTGCCGCTCGCGAGGCCGAGCGCGAGCGCGCTCAGCGAGCCGTAGAGCATGCCCCACGCCATTCCTTGCCACAGCGGCACTGCCGCCCGCTGGTTGCGGTACGCGACGATGCTGCCGAGCGAAGCAATCAGGACGCTGAGCATGGTGAAGACAGCGCCCTTGGCGGTGTCGGTGCCGCTCTGCAGCAGCGCGAGCTCGGGGTAGAAGACCACGACGATGCCGCCAATCCCGAGGAGCGAGGCGAGCGCCACGCGGCGCGTCATGGGCGCGCCGAAGAACAAGCGCATGCCCAGCATGCCGAGCAGCGGGCTCGCCGAATAGCCGACGGCGACGAGGCCGGAGACCACGTGCTGCTCGGCGTAGTAGACGAAGACATAGCTGACGCCGAACGAGCCCAGCCCGAAGAGCGCGAGCCACGCATGCTCCCGTGCGCTGAAGCGCAGCGGCAGACCCCGGATCAGGCACCATGCAAAGAGCAGCAGCGAGGCGAGAAGGAAGCGGTAGGCCACGCTCATCTCGGGCGCGACTGTGCCGAGCTGGTACGTGATCGCGAGCCAGGTCGTGCTCCAGATCGCGACGCACGCGGCGAAATACTGGATGTCCGCGCCGGGAGCGCGGAATGGGCGGGCTACGCGCGCTCCATGTACTTGCCCTCGGCGGTATCCACTTTGATCTTCTCGCCGGTGGTGACGAAGGGCGGCACCTGCACCGTGATCCCGGTCTCCATCTTCGCCGGCTTGAAGGACGTCGTGGCGGTCGAGTGCTTGATGCCGGGCTCGGTGTCGACCACCGTGAGCACCACGGAAGGCGGCAGCTCGACGCCGATGGCACGGTTGTTGTAGAAGTTGATCTGGACGTCGGTGTTCGGCAGCAGGTACCCGGACTGGCCCTCGAGGAAGTCCGCCGGCAGCGAGAGCTGCTCGTAGTTCTCCTTGTCCATGAAGACGTAGCTGTCGCCGTCCTGGTAGAGGAACTGCATGTCGCGCGGGTCGACGAAGGCGCGCTCGACCTTGTCCTCCGTGCGGAAGCGCTGGTTGGTCTTGGTGCCGGCCTCGATGTCCTTCATCTCGACCTGCATGAAGGCGCCGCCGCGGCCGCCGACGTGCACGTGGTAGCTCTTGAGCACGCGCCAGACGCGCTTGTCCCATTCGAGGAGTTGCCCCGGACGGATCTCGACTGCTTCGACCTTGGCCATGGAGTTTTTCGCCTGCGGAAAAAGGCCGAGAGTTTACACGTTTTATAATGAAATCAATGGCGTTCGACGCAAATGGTTTTTGACCCGAAACGTTTCGTCGCTGGACTGCCCAATTTGCCTGGCGTTTACCGCATGCTCGGCGCCGGCGGCGAAGCGCTCTACGTCGGCAAGGCGCGCGATCTGAAGAAGCGCGTCGCCTCCTACTTCCAGAAGCACGGCCACAGCCCGCGCATCGAGATGATGCTGACGCAGGTGGCGTCGATGGAGGTGACGGCGACGCGCTCGGAGGGGGAAGCCCTCCTGCTGGAGAACAACCTCATCAAGAGCCTGGCGCCGCGCTACAACATTCTCTTTCGCGACGACAAGTCCTATCCCTACCTGATGGTGAGCGGGCACCCGTATCCGCGGCTCGGTTTCCATCGCGGCGCCAAGGACCGCAAGCACCGCTACTTCGGCCCGTTCCCGCACGCCTATGCGGTGCGTGAGAGCATCCAGCTCCTGCAGCGCGTGTTTCGGCTGCGCACCTGCGAGGACACGGTGTTCGAGAACCGCTCGCGGCCGTGCCTGTTGCACCAGATCCAGCGCTGCACCGCACCCTGCACCGGCAAGATCGCGCCCGAGCCCTATGCCGAGGATGTAGCGAACGCCGTGCTATTCCTCGAGGGACGGGAGGATGATGTCATCAAGGGGCTGGCGGAGAAGATGCAGCGCGCATCCGACGAGAAGCACTACGAGCAGGCGGCGATCTATCGCGACCAGGTGCGCGCGCTCGCCCGCGTGCAGGCGCGCCAGTACGTCGAATCGAATCGCGGCGTGGACGCCGACGTGGTCGCCTGCGTGATCGAGCGCGGCATTGCCTGCCTCAACCTGGTGATGATCCGCGGCGGGCGCCATGTCGGCGATCGCAGCTTCTTCCCCGCGAATGCCGAGGGCGCCGAGCCCGCCGAGGTGATCGCCGCATTCCTCGAGCAGCACTATCTGGAGCAGCCGATGCCCGGGCTGGTGATCGCGAGCGAGCCGGTCGAGATCGAGAATGTGCAGGTGGTGACGCCGTCGCACGGCGAGCGCCGCGTGTGGCTCGACATGGCGCGCAAGAACGCGCTGCTGGCGATCGCGCAGCACGTGCGCGATCGCGCCACGCAGGAGGGGCGCCTGAACGCGCTGCGCGAGGCGCTCGGCTTGCCCGAAGGCGCGCAGCGCGTCGAGTGCTTCGACATCAGCCACACCATGGGCGAGGCGACCGTGGCAAGCTGCGTGGTCTATGACCGCCAGCAGATGCAGAAGTCGGAGTACCGGCGCTTCAACATCCGGGGCGTCACGCCCGGCGACGACTACGGCGCGATGCGCCAGGCTCTAGAGCGCCGCTATGCACGCGTGACGGCCGAAGCCGGCAAGGTGCCGGACCTGGTGCTGATCGACGGCGGCAAAGGGCAGGTCGGCGTTGCACGAGCGGTGCTCGCCGATCTCGGATTGCACCAGGTGTGCGTGGTGGGCGTGGCGAAAGGTGCCGAGCGCAAGCCCGGCACGGAACAGCTGATCATCGAATCCGAGGCGCGCAGCCTGGAGCTCGCGCCTACGCACCCCGGGCTGCATCTCATCCAGGCGATCCGCGACGAGGCGCACCGCTTCGCCATCGTCGGCCACCGCGCCCGCCGCGGAAAGGCGCGCACCACCTCGATGCTGAACGAGATCCCCGGCATCGGCGCGAAGCGCCGCCAGGCGCTGATCGAGCATTTCGGCGGCCTGCGCGGCGTGCAGGCCGCGGCGATCGACGATATCGCCAAGGTCGCCGGCATCAGCCGGCCGCTCGCCGAGCGGATCTACCGCCACCTCCACGAATCAGTGGCGACATGAGGGCCGCGGCTTGATCATCCTCAACACGCCGAACCTGGTCACGCTGTCGCGGATCGTCCTGATCCCGCTGATCATCGGGATTTACTACGTGCCCTATGAATGGCTCTCGCCGCAGGGCAAGAACACGGCGGCCACCATCGTCTTCATCCTCGCCGCCGCGACCGACTGGCTCGACGGCTATCTCGCGCGGCGCCTGAACCAGATGTCGGCGTTCGGCGAGTTCCTCGACCCGGTGGCCGACAAGCTGATCGTCGCCGGCGCGCTGATCGTGCTGGTGTACCTGCAGCGCGTCGACATGCTGGTCGCGCTGATCATCATCGGCCGCGAGATCGCGATCTCGGCGCTGCGCGAGTGGATGGCGAAGGTCGGGCAGGCGAAAAGCGTCGCGGTGGCGTTCATCGGCAAGCTGAAGACCGTGAGCCAGATGATCGCGATCCCGCTGCTTCTCTACGAGGACCAGCTGCTCCTGGTGGACTGCCAGTGGCTCGGCACCGTGCTCATCAATGTCGCGGCGATCCTGACGGTGGCCTCGATGCTGTACTACCTGCGCCAGGCGCTGCCCCATGCCAAGGTAGGCAGTTGATATAATCCGCAGCTTCGCGGGAGTAGCTCAGTTGGTAGAGCGTAACCTTGCCAAGGTTAAGGTCGCGAGTTCGAGACTCGTCTCCCGCTCCAAAATTTGAAGGGAAGGCGCAGGCCTTCCCTTTTTGTTAGGTCCCTCGGCGGGATGGCAGAAGGGTCATGCAGCGGATTGCAAATCCGTCTATGCCGGTTCGAGTCCGACTCCCGCCTCCAACGCTTCTCTCTGGAAAGCACCTCGCGCTCCGTTCGGACGATCCATTTCGGTGGATCGCCGCGCCGGGCTGGCGCATGATGCTTCATTCGTGGGGGTCCAATGGGGCGCATTCTGGTGTTCGTGGCGGGCGTGGCGGCGGGGGCCGCAGCGTCTGCATGGGCTGATCAGCGCGGCGCGCTGCTCAGCGTGGGCGTGCAGGGCATGCCGACAGGCGTGACCTCGGTGACGCCGGCCCGCGAGGGCGCGGCGCTGCTGGTCGGCGGCCAGCGGGTGATCCTGGAGGGCAGCGGCTCGGCCGTCGCAACGGTCGAGTACTGATTCTTGGGGTAGAGTCGGCGCCACCTTGCCCAGGTGGCGAAACTGGTAGACGCAGGGGACTTAAAATCCCCCGGCCGAAAGGCCGTGCCGGTTCGATTCCGGCCCTGGGTACCAGCCGCACAAGCGAAACAGCGGTTTTTCCGCGAATCTTCATAGGCAATCATCGTCTATCAGTGTCCACTGTAATCTGTGGACATCCGGGGGTATCAGGGGGTACATTTCGGGGTATCTCAAGAATTCCAGGGGGTACCTCGTGGCGCTCACCGACGTTCAACTCCGCAACGCCAAGCCTGCCGCGCGGCCATACAAGCTCACCGACGGCGGCGGTCTGTTCGTGCTGGTCACGCCCGCTGCCAATCGTGAGGGCGGGAAATACTGGCGGCTGAAGTACCGCTTCGCGGGCAAGGAAAAGCTGCTCGCCATTGGCGTGTACCCGACCATCGGCGCAGCTGAGGCGCGGGCCCAGCGCGACAAGGCGAAGCAGGCGCTGCGCGAGGGGCGCGACCCGCAGGCGATCAAGCAGGAGCTGAAGCGCGCCGCCGCGATCGCTGCCAACACGACGTTCGAATCGATCGCACGCGAGTGGCTGAAGCCCGAGAACCGCGGCGGCAAGCAGTGGACGCCGGCGCATGCGATCCGCGTGCGCGAATCCCTGGAGGACGACGTCTTTGGCGAACTCGGCGCGCGGCCGATAGCAGAGATCACGGCACCGCAGCTGCTCACGGTGTTGCGCAGGATCCAGGCGCGCGGCGCGCTCGAGACCGCCCAACGCGTCCTGCAGCGCAGCCGCAGCGTGTTCGGTTTCGCAATGGCGCACGGTATCTGCCCCCGCAACCCGGCAGCCGACGCCGAACTGCATAAACTCCTGAAGGCGCCCGAGCGCAAGAACCGCGCATCGCTCGGCGCTGCTGATCTTCCCGAATTCCTGCGCAAGGTCGACGCCTACGTCGACGACGGCGGGACGCTGCTAACAAAGCTGGCGCTCAAGCTGCAGGTCCTGACGTGGGTACGGCCGGGCGAGCTGCGCGCCGGCGAGTGGACGGAATTCGATTTCGACGCGGCGCAGTGGAACATCCCAGCTGCACGAATGAAGATGCGCGAGCCGCATGTCGTGCCGCTGTCGCGTCAATCGCTTGCGGTGCTCGAGCAACTTCGCCCGCTCACCGGCAGCGGCCGCTACCTTTTCCCGAACGATCACAACCCGACCAAGTGCATGAGCGAGAACACGGTGTTGTTCTCGCTTTACCGCATGGGCTATCGCTCGAAGGCCACAGCGCACGGCTTCCGCGCTACAGCGAGCACGATCCTGAACGGTCAGCGCTACAAGCGCGGCAAGGACCTCGTGCGGCGCTGGAACTCCGATGCGATCGAGCGGCAGCTCGCGCACCGCGAGCGCAACGACGTGCGCGGGGCTTATCACCACACCGAGTACCTCGATGAGCGCACGGAGATGATGCAGGCCTGGGCCGACTATCTCGACACGGCGCACACCATCGGCAAGGTGACGCCGATACGCAAGGAAGTGAGCCATGCGCGGTAGAGGAGAAGACCCACTCACCCGAGCATTTCATTACAACGTCGACGAGGCACGTCGCGCCGAGGACCGGCACCAAAAAGAGCGCGAAATTCTTTTTGGGAATGAAACGTTAGCTGTTCAAGTCTTGCAGGCTGTATCTGGCGCCGCGCTCATCGCTGGCATATCCCAGGCCGAGGCCCTTTCGAAGCTAGCCGGCCGCATCTCGCTCCTGCTGTTTCTCACGGCGATGGCGGTTGCTCTCATCGTCGCCGTGTTCGCCGTGCACTGGAAGCATCAATACAAGATGTGGGACGTCAAGGCCGCGGCTGCTGACAATCAGGACGAGATGCTGCTCCGGTCAAAACGAAGCGGCTGGTATCTCGTCGCCATGCGCAGAGCAATGTGGGTATCGCTAATCTCGATTGCTCTTGGCTTCATTCAACTGCTCGTTTTCCTCTGGATCATCGGATTGCGGGCAGTAACGGTTTAACCGACCCGGCGATTCCGGGGAGCGGCCGAACGCGCTGCAGTGAACAGCGCGCCGGCCTAACCGCAGCACGATCTACAAGGAGATCGCACCATGGCTAGGAAACAGTGTACCAACGCAGTCGCAACCCTCGCGGGCAACCCGGCCGCGCTCGTTCGAATCGTCGAAGGGGAATCGTGCCGGCTCGCATCGTCGCGGCTCGCGGGCGCAGCGGCAATCATTCGGGAGGCGATGGACAGCGTCGCGACGGACGCTAACGCGCTTAACTGCGCGCTCGACATCATCACCGAGGCCAACAGCGATATCGCGGACATCGATGTGGCGCTGCGCGACGCTGATATTCGGCGGAGAGCCCATGGCTGATATCACGACCGCCAGTCTGAGCGATCACGAGAAGCGGCATCTAATCGTGTTGCGCTCATTGAGCGTGCGTCGACGCGAAAACGTTATGCACTACACCCGAGCGATCGCCGCGCTGGAACAAGGGCGACGCACCGGCGCCGACCTGCAGCTCGTGGTCGACAACGCGAAGCAGCCATGAAGCTCAACAAACCCCGGGCCCGCGAGGGCTCGGGGCGCTCCGCTGCGAAGGCGCGCGAGCACATACCAGCAGTCGGCGCTAAGCCAGGACAGCTGGTGTATCGCTTCAAGTTTCCTGACGGCAGCACCGGGGACCTTGCTGTTTCCGATGTAGTGAGAACGGAAGCAGCACAACGTGATGAGCTGCGGAAAATGCTCGAGCTGGAGCGCGCGGTACTCTCACACTCCGAATACATGCGGAGCAAGGTGGCGCGTGAGCGTGCCAGAAAGAGCGCCGAACATTCGGCGAAGGCGCGCGCCGATGACGCAGTCCTGCTCGAGCTCAACATCCTCGCGGAGTGGTGCTGCTCTAAAAAGTTGGCGCACAACCGCGCTGCCCTCATCGCTCCAATCGTCGGCTGCTCTGAGGGACACGTGCGACGCGTTCTGCGAAGGCACGGGATCTAAAAAAAACGCACCTGAGCGCCCGCTCGGGTTCGCTTTTCTCTCGCAGCATCGTTCCCTCGGCTTGATCGGTCGCCTATCGTCCGGTCCGTCACTTCATGGACGGATACAGACGAATGCGACTTCTAAGAGTAGACGATGCCTGCGCCGTGACCGGCATCAAACGGGCGTGGCTGTACGCTCAGGTGAAAGCGGGCCTGCTGCCACGGCCGGTTTCAATCGGCGGGAGATCCCGGGCCTGGCCCGACGTGGAGCTCGAGGCAATCAACCGGGCACGCGTCGCCGGCAAGACGGACGCCGAGATCAAGGCGCTGGTGAAGCAGCTCGAGGCCGCTCGATCGG
>DASWER010000362.1:0-4199 GCA_036394655.1 Burkholderiales bacterium | reverse complement strand
GCATAGCAGATGGTCGAGCCGACGAACTTGAAGCCGCGGCTGAGGAGATCCTTGCTCAGCGCATCGGATTGCGCGGTCTTGACCGGGACCTTGTTCGTGCGGTTGACGAGCGGCTTGCCGTCGACGAAGCGCCACACATAGGTGTCGAAGCTGCCGAACTCCTTCTGCACCGCGAGGAACGCCCTGGCGTTGGTCACGGCGCTATCGATCTTCAGCCGGTTGCGCACGATGCCTTCGTTCTGCATCAACTTTTGCACCGTGGCCGGGGTAAAGCGCGCCACCTTCTTCGGATCGAAGCCGGCGAACGCCTTGCGGTAGGCGTCGCGCTTGCGCAGGATGGTCTCCCAGGAAAGCCCGGCCTGCGCGCCCTCGAGCAGCAGGAACTCGAACAGCACGCGGTCGTCGTGCACCGGCACGCCCCATTCGCTGTCGTGATAGGCGATGCCGAGCGGCGAGGTCGCCCATGCACAGCGCATGCGATGGCTAGCGGGCGTAGCCCTGCCCGGAGGCGGGGGCAGGCGCCGCCGCCGGAGCGGCTCGCTGCACCTGCATTCCCTCGACCGGCGCGCGCTGGATCGCCGTGATCCGCGGCTGCACGAGCATCGGTTGCGAATACTGGGCGGGCTGCGCGCGCGCGCGCATGAAAGCGATCTGCTCGCGCGCGAGGGTGAGCTCGGCCTGCAGGCGCGCCGCGTGCGCTTTCTCGCTCTCCATGAATGCCTTCGCCGACTCGGCGTCGCTGCGCGCCTGCTGCAGCGCGGCTTTCTGGTCCTCGACTTCCTTGCGCGCAGCAAGCGCGTCGGCCTTGGCGGTGCGCGCATCGGCGCTGGCCTGGTCGAGCGCGGACCTGGTGCTCGCGAGCTCGCCCTTGGTTCGTGTGAGCTCCTGGTGCTGCTGCCAGGCAAAGGCGCCGCCGCCGGCTGCGCCGAGCGCCACGACCACCAGCGCGATGCCTGCTGTGGAGATGCCGGATTGTCTGTTCATTTTCGGATTCCTCCCAGTCCTACATGTTGGCTATTTTCCACTCTCCGCCGTCCTTCACGAAAGTGATAATTCCTCCGATCTTCTTGTCCTTCTGCTGGCGCACCACGGTCGCTTCGCGGAATTCGCCGTAGCCGCCGCTCATCGCGAAGCCGACGAAGCTCTCGCCGGTCTTGCGCAGCTCGTCGCGCGACATGCGCTTGAAGAGCTCCTGGAAGCGCTCCTGCACGTCGGGCATCAGGCAGTCGAGCATCGCCGCAACATCGCCCTTGCTGGTCGCCGCCATGAACGTGGCCCAGGTCTTCTCGGGGCTGGCGTAGCGCGCATCGGCGCGCGCGGCGGGCCCGCCGCGGATGCCGCGCTCACGGAAGAAAGTCTCCGCTGCCGCCTTTACGTAAGGCGAGGGTTCCTTGGCGCTGGCGGCCGCGAGGATCGCCGCGGTGAGATACCCCGCAGGATCATGCTTGGCGAAGAAACCGAGCATCTCCTTGGGCTCGAGCTCGAGCACGGCGGGAAAGGCGCGCGCGATCTGGAGCTGCGACGGCGGCAGGCGCGAGAGCACGCGCGCCTCGGGCGGCGGCTCCCCCGTCGTCTGCACCGAAGCGAGCATCAGCCAGAACTGCCCGGTGCCCATGTCGGCGCGCCTGATGGCGCCCGAGAAGCGCTGGCCGCGCTCGAGGTAAGCGATCTCGTGCTCCAGCCACTGCTGCAAGCCGACGGCCAGCATCCGCTCCTCGCTCGAGCGCCCCGGCGGGAAGCTGGCATGCGCGCGCCGGTACTGCTCGAGCGCCTTGGGCGTATCGCGCTTGTCGAAGCGGTAGACATCCGCCACGCTCGCCGCGATGTTGAATGGCTGGTCCGGGAGCAGGCGGCCGGCGCGCTCGTAGGCGGCGATCGCCTCGTCGGGCTGGCGCAGCTCGAAGCGCTGGAACACCGCGAGCTGCAGGTACTCGCGCGCGAGCTCGTTGCGGGCACCGACGGCCGCCGGAAGGTCGGCGAGCGTCCGCAGCTCGGCTTCGCGCCGGTCGAGCAGCGCGCGCAGCTCGGTCGCGTAACGTTTCGGTTCCTTGGCGCGCAGTGCGCTGATGCGGCTCTTCTCGCGGATGAAATCGCCTTGCGCACGGTACATCGCCTCCGTGCGCTCGCGCTGCTCGCGCGCGGCCGCGAACTTGCCCGGATCGGCGGCCGCGTCGTCGAGCTTCTTCTGCAGGCTCGCGATGCGCTCCGGCGGCAGGCGCGCGCCGGCGCGCTCGAGCTCGGCGCGGCCCACGCGCCAGTCGTCGGGTCCTCCGACCGCGAGCAGCGCTTCGACCGCCTGGTCGGTGCGCTTCGACTGCGCGATGGCGCGCAGCAGATCCAGGATTCCGCGCTTTTCTTTGCGCTTCTCGATCAGGCGGATGAGTTGGTCCCAGGCGCTGTCGTTCAGCTCCGCAGGCAGCGCGGCGCGCAGCTCGCCGTAGTCCGGCGGGCTGCCGGGCGCCTGCTGGCTGAGGGCGACCAGCAGGTTCCACACTTCAGCGCCGGCGCGCTCGTCCTTCATCTGGCCGAGCGCGCGCAGCCGCGCGATGAGCGCCTGCATCGCCCCGGGCGTGCCGATCTGCAGGTACGCCCAGTCGACACGCTCGAGCATCTGGTTGGTGTTGCGCTCGTGCGGGACCTTCGCCTGCAGCGCCTGGAGCGCGGGCAGCGCGGGCGCGAACTTGCGATCGCCGAGGAACATCACCAGCTCGTTGGCGGCCGCCGGGTCCAGCCCGGGCAGCAGCGCGGCGAGCTCGGGCTCGACCGGCAGGTCGGTGGCGATGATGACAATCGCGTAGTGTTGGCTGTCCTGGCCCGACTTGAGGTCCGCGTACAGCAGATCGAACAATTTCCGGCTGCGATACTTCGGATAGCGCTGGTACTTGTCGATCTGGCGCGCGAGCAGGCCGAGGAGCGAGCGCTGGATGGCGCGGTCGGCGTAGTGCTCGACGACCAGCGCTTCGAGGGGCTCGGGCAAGGTGCGCGAGGCGCCGAAGTTCCACGACGCGGTCGCCCGGTAGATGAGCACCGGGTTGTGCTGCACGATCAGCGCCCGCAGCCCCTCGACGCTCGCCTCGCGCCCGATGCGCACCGCGTCGTCTTCGGTCAGCGGCGCCGCCCACGCCGCCGCCGACAGGCACAGCGCAATCGCGCCCGCCAGCCAGACTCTCATCGATTTCTCCCTTGTGCGAGCTTACTCTGGAAAGTTTCCGGCTGTAGCGCAACAATTCCGCTCCCCCGCACGAAGAGGCACCCATGATCACAGGCGCGCAAGCGGTCGTCGATTGTCTTCGCCGCGAAAAGATCGACCACGTGTTCGGCATCCCGGGGACGATGAACCTGCCGATCCTCGACGTGCTGCGCGCGACGCCGGAGATCCGCTTCATCCTGACGCGCCACGAGCAGGGCGCGGCGTTCATGGCCTACGGCTTCGCCCGCGCGGTGAACCGGCCTGCCATCGTCACCGCCACCGAGGGACCGGGGGTGACCAACCTGGCCACCGGCATCGGCGCCGCCTACAAGGGCTATGTGCCGGTGATCAGCATCAGCGGCGCGCAGGAGATCTGGGTGCGGGAGAAGGATGCGAGCCAGGACATCGACCAGGTGACAATGAACCGGCCGATCACCAAGTGGGCCTACTCGATTCCGTCGGTGATCAAGATCCAGGAAGCGATTCGCCGCGCCTTCCGCGTCGCGCTCGCCGAGCCGCTCGGCCCGGTGCACCTCGATGTGTCGAAGGACATCCTGCTCGAGCACGCCGAGCCCGAGCCGATTGAACCGGGCGCCTACCGGCCGACCTCGCTGCCGAGCTGCTCGGACGCCGAGCTCGATCGCGCCGCGAAGCTGATCGCACAGGCGAAGCGCCCGATCCTGCTCGCCGGCGGCGGCGTGCTGCGCGAGAACGCGCTGGGCGCTCTGCAGTCGCTGGCGGAAGCGACCGGCATCCCGGTCGCCACGCTGCAGTACCACCCGGACGCCTTTCCCACGACGCACGCGCTTGCGCTCGGACCGCTGGGCCGCAACGGCTGGTCGAGCGCCAACCGCGCCATGCCCGAGGCGGATGTCGTCATCGCCCTCGGCGCGCACATCGACCTTTTCTCCACCACGTTCAAGTACGGCATCATCAGCCGCGAGGCCAAGCTGATTCACCACAGCCCGGTCGGCACCGACATCGGCGTGGTGTTCCCGGTCGCGCAAGC
>DASWER010000361.1:0-4692 GCA_036394655.1 Burkholderiales bacterium | reverse complement strand
GCGGCGTTGGCGATCACGGGCGCATAGCGCTGCGGATCCTTGCCGGCGTGGCCGACCAGAAAGTCGAACAGCAGCAGGCAGCAGCGCTCGGCGCTCATCGCGGCGCGCCGAGGATGATCTCGGCCCAGAGCTTCTTCCACTTCGCATCCTCGTCGAGGACCACCGCGGGATCGACGAACTTGAGCGGCAGCTTCTGCGCCGGATCGGCGACGCGCAGGTTGGCCGGCACGTAGCCGCCTTTCTGCAGGATCGCCTGGGCCTCGGGCGAGAGCAGGAAGTCGACGAACAGCGCCGCCGCGTTGGGATGCGGCGGCGTGCGCACGATGCCGATGCCGTTGGCGCGCCCGATCGCGGGCGCGATGGCGAACCATTCCACCGGCGCGCCCTTCTGCTTCATCTTCTCGGCGCCGTGGCTGTAGGTGGTGAGCGCGAGCGGGATCTCGCCGGAGGCCACCAGCCCCGCGAGCAGCGTATGACCCTTGCGCACCGACAGGCGGTTGACGCGCACGATGTCGCGGAAGATGCGCAGCCCGGCGTCTTCGCCCAGCTCCTTCACCACCATCGCGAACCAGTCCTCGTCCTCGGCCTCGATGCCCAGGCGGCCTTTCCACCGCGGGTTAGTCAAATCAGCAAAGGACTTGGGCAGCTCGTCTTGCTTGACGAGGCGCGTGTTGTAGGACTGCACGAACATGTTGATGCGCGTGCCGACCCAGTGGCCGTGCGGCTGCAGCGCCTGCGGCATCAGGTCCTTGAGGTGCTGCGAGCGCAGTGGCTGCAGGCCTTTCTCGCGATACAGCGACTCCATCTGCGGGCCGTTGGTCTCGACCAGGTCGGCGTCGCTGCGGCCGGCGCGCATCTCGGTCACCGCGCGCTGCAGCACCTTCTCCGAGTTGGCGCGCCAGGTCCTGAGCTTGACGCCGTACTTCTTCTCGAACGCCGCGGTGAGCGGCGTAAGGTCCTCGGGCACGAGCGAGGTGTAGAGCATCACCTCGCCTTCTTTCTTCGCGGCTTGCACGACTTCCGGCGATTGGGCGAGCGCTGGGGCAGCGAGGAAGGTCATGAGGAGCAGGGCGAATTTCATTCGAGGCGCACATTCCTGGTGAAGTTGTAATCGGCGCTGCTCGCGCCTTCGAATTCCCAGCGCACGCGCTCGCCGGTCCATGCGCCGCTGAACACCTCCCGTAGGAAGGCGAGCAGGAATGCCCAGGCCTCCTTCGCCTGCTGCGGCCGATAGCGGCCCGGCATGGTCTCGTTCAAAAAGCCGTGCGGCATGTCGGCAAGGATTTTCATGCGGTAGCTGCGGCGCCCTTCCTCCAGCGCATCGCGCACGCGGCGCACATTGTCGAGCGAAATCGTATGGTCGCGCTCGCCGAAGACGAACAGCGCCGGGGCGGCGAGGCGTCGCAGCATCTCGCCCATCGGCTGCGGCTGCAGCTCGGAGGCTTCCCAGTCGCGTTGCTGCGCGCCGCCATAGAACACCACGCAGGCGGCGAGATCGCGCCGTCGGCTGCCGACCACGATCGGATAGCGGCCGCTCTGGCAGACGCCCATCAGCGCGACGCGCTCGCTGTGCTTTTTTACAAAGTCGATACCGCTGTCGATGACTGCGGCGACCTCGTCATCCGGCAGCGTGACGCGCGCCTCCCCGCGGCGCAGCGCCTCGTGATCCCCGTGCCACCGGGAAAACAAGTCAGGCGCGAGCGCCACATAGCCGTCGCGCGCAAGGCGCTGCGCCAGATCGAGCGTGTGCTGCACCAGGCCGTAGCGCTCGTGGAGGATGACGACGGCGCCTGCGGGCGAGGCACCTTGGGGAAGGAAAAGCTCGCCTTCGCAATTGCCGCCGAACGCGACTTTCATTTGCGCTCCCGCAGGAAGAGCGCCTGCCAGCGGCCCTCCCACGTGTCCCATTCCTTGAGCAGCGCCGCGAGATCGATGATGCCAAACGCGCTTTGGTCGAAAGTACTGTCGACCTTGCGGTTGACCGGCACGCGGGCGCGCTCCTTGATGAGGCGCTGGCCTTCCGGCGACAGGACGAAGTCGGCGAACAGCAGCGCGGCGTGCGGATGCTGCGCCTGTCGTGCGAGCGCGATGCCGTCGGCGCGGCCGAAGGCCGGGGCGAGCGGCTTCCAGTCGATCGGCGCGCCTTTCTCCTTCAGCTTGTCGACCGCCTGGTTGTAGAGCGTGAGCACGATCGGGATCTCGCCCGCGGCGACCAGCTCGGTCATCAGCGTATGGCCGCTGCGCACCTGCGGCGCCATCGCCGAGAGTTTCTGGAAATAGGCGAGGCCCTGCTCTTCGCCCATGGCTTTCGCCACCGCCGCGAACCAGGCGACGTTGGAGGCCTCGATGCCGAGCTTGCCGCGCCATTTCGGGGCGAGCAGGTCTGCGTAGCTCGCGGGCACCTCCTCGCGTTTCACGATCTTGGTGTTGTAGCCCATGACGGTGAAGAGCAGGTTGTCGGGCGCGTAGTAGCCGTGCTTCGGAAAGGTCTGCGGCGGAATGTCGGCGAAGGCGGGGCTGTAGAACTTCTCCAGCAGCCCCTCCTGGTGCAGGATCTCGAGGCCCGGCCCGCTGCCCTCGAAGGCATCGGCCGCGAGCTTGCCGGCGCGCGCCTCGGCGAGCGTGCGCTGCACCAGCTTCTGGTTGACCGCGCGCCACATGCTCACCTTGATGGCGTATTTCTTCTCGAACGCGGCGAGCAGCGGCGTCGCATCCTCCAGCGTCATGGTGGAGTACAGGACGAGCGTGCCTTCCTTCTTCGCCTGCGCCACCAGGCGCTCGGCGCGATCAGGGCCCTGGTAGAGATAGATGTCGCGGTTCGCCGCCTGGCTCGCGCCCGCGGCGAGGAGCAACGCGAGCGCGAAGCTACGGAATGGGAACAGCAGCGAGTAGCTGGGCGCCGACATCGACGCGGCGCGCCGAATCATGCGCCGGGCGCAGGCGGTGCGCGGCGACGCCGGGCAGGATCGCCTGCACGTCCTCGGGAATCACCTTGTCGCGGCCCTCGAGCATGGCCCAGGCGCGGGCGGTGTGAATGATGGCGAGCGCGGCGCGCGGCGACAGGCCGGCGACGTAATCGGGCGAGCGCCGCGTGTGCTCGACGATCGCCTGCACGTAGTCGAGCAGCGCGCCGGCGACGTGGATCTTCTGCACGCTGGCCTGCAGCTCCATCAGCTCGGCCGGCGTCATGCACGGCTCGAGCGTCGCCAAGAGATCGCGCCGGTCGGTGCCGGTGAGGAGGGCGCGCTCGGCGGCGCGGTCGGGATAGCCGAGCTCGATCCTCATGGTGAAGCGGTCGAGCTGCGACTCGGGCAGCGGGAAGGTGCCGACCTGCTCCGACGGATTCTGTGTCGCGATCACGAAAAACGGCTCGGGCAGCTTGCGCGTCTCGCCCTCGGCGGTGACCTGGTGCTCTTCCATCGCCTCGAGCAGCGCCGACTGCGTCTTCGGCGTCGAGCGGTTCACCTCGTCGGCCAGGATCACCTGCGCGAAGATCGGGCCGGGATGGAACTTGAAGCTACCGGTCTCTCGCTCGTAGATCGACACGCCGATGATGTCCGCCGGCAGCATGTCGCTGGTGAACTGGATGCGCTGGAACTGCAGGCCGAGCGAGCGCGCCAGCACATGCGCCAGCGTGGTTTTTCCGACGCCGGGCAGGTCTTCGATCAGCAGGTGACCGCGCGCCAGGAGGCACGCCAGCGCGAGGCGCACCTGCTGCTCCTTGCCGAGAATGATGCGGCCGGCGGCGTCGATCGCCCGCTCGATCGGACCGTGCAGCACGCTTTGCGGTTCGATCTCCGCTTTCTTCAGGAGCATGCGGGCGATTGTACTCGATGCGCTATGATGAATCGTCATGCGCACCGCCCTCGTAACGCATGCCGACTGCCTCAGGCACGACATGGGCGCGCAGCATCCCGAGCAGCCCGCGCGCCTCACCGCGATCGACGATCAGCTGATCGCTTCCGGCATCGGCCAGCACCTGCACCGCTACGAGGCGCCGCTCGCCACCGACGAGCAGCTCGCGCGCGTGCACCCGCTGAAATACGTGCGCGCGATCCACGAAATTGCGCCGAGCGAGGGCACCGTGCACCTCGATCCCGACACCGCGATGAATCCCTGGACGCTGAGGGCGGCGCTGCGCGCCGCGGGTGCGGCGGTGCTGGCCACCGATCTGGTGATGAAAGGCGAAGTAAAGACGGCATTCTGCCCGGTACGCCCGCCGGGGCACCACGCCTGCCGCTCGCGCTCCATGGGTTTTTGCATCTTCAACAACGTCGCGGTGGGCGCGCGCCATGCCATCGAGGCGCACGGCCTCGACCGCGTCGCGATCATCGACTTCGACGTGCACCACGGCAACGGCACCGAGGACATCTTCGAGAACGACGAGCACGTGCTGATGGCGTCGATCTTCCAGCACCCGTTCTACCCGTACAGCGGCACCGAGGACCCGGCGCCCAACATGGTCAACGTACCGCTCGCCGCGGGCTCGGGCTCGCGCGAATTCCGTGCGGCGGTCACCAAGGCCTGGCTTCCCGCTCTGGACGAGTTCAAGCCGCAGCTGGTGCTGTTCTCCGCGGGTTTCGACGCTCATGCCGAGGACGACATGGCGATGCTGCGCTTCACCGACGCCGACTATGGCTGGGTCACCGAGCAGGTGGCCGGCATCGCGCGGCGCTATGCCGACGGCCGCAT
>DASWER010000360.1:0-3851 GCA_036394655.1 Burkholderiales bacterium | reverse complement strand
AACGCCCCGGCGAACGCGTCGGTGGCGGATATCCAGAAGCTGCGGGGCCCGACCCCTACAGCGGGCCAGTCGCCAGCAGCTTCTCCAGCTCGCTAGCGCCGCCGATCAGCACGCCCTTCACGAACACCATCGGATAGGTCGGCCAGCCGGTCCAGAGCTTGATCGCCAGGCGCCGGTGCCAGTCGCCGAGGTAGCTGCCGTACTCGAGGTACTTGTACGGCTTGCCGGCGGCGTCGAGGAGCTTGCGCGCCTTCTTCGGGAACGGGTTCATGCGCATGCCGACGACCACGATATCGTTCGCGGCCACCGCGTCCTGCACTTCCTGTACTACTGTGCGGTGGTAGTTCGCGACGCGCTCGCGTGCGGCGGGATGGATATGGGCTTCGTCGAGGACGGTGCGCGGCATGAGGTTCTCCTGGCTTGGAACGGAACGTAACATGCGGGATGACTGAATTTCCGCGCGTGATCACGCGCGAGGCGGTGAATGACCTGGCGATCCGGCGCTACGCGGGCGAGGTGTGCCTGGTGGCGACGCGCGAGGACGTGGAGCGCGCGGCGGCGGATTTTGCCACCGAGCGCGTGGTGGGCTTCGACACCGAGACGCGGCCGGCCTTCCGCGTCGGGCAGCGCTATCCGACCGCGCTGGTGCAGGTGGCGACCGCGCGCGCGGTCTACGTCTTCCAGCTCGCGCGGATGGATTTTTCGGCGGTGCTGGCGCCGCTGCTTTCTTCCGGGAGCACGGTGAAGGCGGGCGTCGGGCCGGGCGAGGATCTGCGCCAGCTGCGGCAGCTGTTCGAGTTCACGCCGGCGGCGATCGTCGACCTTGGCGCGCTGGCGAGGCGACACGGCATAGAAAAGTCGGGCGTGCGCACGCTGGCGGCGCTCTTGCTCGGCTTTCGGATTCCGAAGGGAACCAAGACCTCCAACTGGGCGGCGCCGCGGCTTTCGCCGGCGCAGATCGAATACGCGGCGACCGATGCCTGGGCCTGCCGCGAGCTGTACCTCAAGTTCGAGGCACTCGGGCTGCTCTAGGAATCACGCGCTCGCCGCCGTGATTTAGTTTTCATCGCGCGCACGGCTCGCGCATTTGTTGGCAGAGGAATAACGGAAATGTCAGGAAGCGTGAAGGACTGCGCTGCTTCCCTGCGCCAACGCTGCAAGACTCCGCCTGCACGTGCAAGGGAAGAAAGAAGGGAATCCCATGCAGCTCTCCACCGCAATCGGCAGCCTCGCCCTCATCCTCGCCGCGGCGTTGGCGACTGGGCACGCTCTCGGCCAGGACGCAAACCCCCCCGCGTCCGCGCCGGCGACTATGCAGAAGAAGGTCGACGAGCGAGAAGCCCAGCGCCGCGCCGCGGCGGCGGACCAGCAGAAGCGCAAGGACGAATTCTCGCGCCGCTGCACGAAGCCGCTCAAGACGCCGAGCGAGCTCGAGGAATGCCGGCTGGTCTACCGGCAAATGTAAAAGGAAAGGCCCCGCGCTCGGCGGGGCCTTGGTGCCCGACTCTCTCGGGCGGCGCCTAGCTGGGCGCCTCGCTTCAAATGCGGCGACTGCCGCTCTGAGGTTGCCTCGACCTGGTATCCCGACAGTCGCCGGGAATTCCGCTGTTGCTGCCGTGCAGCCTCGGCTTCAATCTAGCACTGCGAGGAACGGCGTCAATCGCTATTTAAACGACAGCATTCACACCGGAGACAGGATGTGAATCACCCGAGTCGCGATGAGCTCGCGCGTCTTCGCGCCGTAGGCGGCCATGTGGGGCGCGGCGGCGTGCGCCTTGAGCGCGTCCATGCTGTCCCACTTCTCGATCACGAGGAAGGTGTCGTCGCCCCATTTCTTCTGGAACGGCAGCGCGTTGTCGGCATCGACGGCGGCGCCGTACTCGATGCAGCCCTGCTCGGCGCGCACCGCCGGCACGTTGGCGCGGAACGCTTCGAGGATCGCGGCGCGCTTGCCGGGCTTGGCGGTGATGACGGCGACAACGTGGATCATTCTCAGGTTCCTATTTGTCCAGGAGGATCAGCTCGGGCGCTTTGCCCAGCTCGCAAAATACGATGGCGTTCTGCTCGAACAGCTGGGCGAGCGCCTCGGCGTTGGCGCGGTAGATGCCGATGACCAGGAAGCTCGGCTCGGACCAGCTGCCGAAGGGATCGCGGCCCTCGCCCCAGTAGTGCGGGTAGCCCGCGGTGGCGACGAAGTTCTGCAGCGCGGCGTTGGCGACGCCGTTCTCCTCGGTCGAGCGCGGATCGCCGCGCGGGTTCGCGGCGGTGATGAACGCGGCGGTGGTGGCGCCTTCGTTGCGGATCAGCTCGTCGAGCACCGCGCTCGGCTCGCCGATGCGCAGCACGAACTCGCGGTCGGCGAAGACCACGTAATCGGCGTTGCGGTAGGCGTCGACCTGCTCCGAAGTAGGTATCACAATCAGGGTCCCCAACCCACGGAGGCTAACATGCCCTACACCCCCGTCGTCCCGAAAGGCTCGGCGCCAAGGCCGGCAATGCGGTCTACGTATCCGGCACGCTGGCGATCGACAGACGCGCTTCATCCTGGAATCGATCCGCGCGGTGCTCGAGGCGGCGGGCGGCTCGCTCAAGGACATCGCGTTTAACCACATTTTTCTCAAGGACCTGAAGGACTATGCCGCAATGAACGAGGTCTACCGTGAATTTTTTCCGGCAAATCCGCCGGCACGCTACTGCATCCGCGCCGATCTGGTGAAGCCGGAGTTCCTCGTCGAGATCGCTTCGATCGCGCACCTGTAAACTAGCGTTCATGGGGATACGCACGCTCGCCGTCGTCCTGATCGCACTGTCCGCTCCAGCGTTCGCGCAAGAGCCGCCAAAAGCGCCGCCTGCGCCGCCGAAGGAAGAGGCGAAGCTACCGCCTGAGAAGCCGGTGATCGAGATCGAGAAATCCACCAAGCCGGCCGAGTGCGTGATCAAGCCGGTGATGAGCGACGAAGAGCTGCGCGCCTGCGGCGCGCGGATTTCCAAATGAGCGAGCGCCTCGAGCGCGACACCACGGTGCTCTTCGCGAGGATCCTCGGCGGCGCGGATCTGATTGCGAAGGCAGGCGACACGCGCGCCGTGGCCGCGCTCGGCAAATGCCTGGAGCACGTCAGCAAGGCCGCGCAGGAATCCGGCGCGCGCGTGCGGCCGCTGAGCGCGGACAAGATGATGGTGCTGGTCGCCACGCCCGACCTGGCAGCCGATGCCGCCGCGGCGATGCACATCGCGATGGATAGCTTCCCGCACGCCGGCGGCATCAAGCTCGCGCTCGGCGTCGGCTTCCATCACGGCCCGGTGACGCAGAAGGACGCCGACGTCTACGGCGACACGGTGAACCTCGCGGCGATGCTCGTCGAGCAGGCGGCGAGCGGGCAGATCATCACCACGCGCGAGACCGCGTCGCACCTCTCGCCGCTCTACCGCGCCTGGATGCGCAAGCTCTACTCGATCGACATCAAGGGCCGCTCGGGGCAGGTGGCGCTGTGCGAGCTGGTCTGGCGCGCCGACGACAACGCCACGCTGTTCGCCAAGAAGCACGTCGACACGCGCGTCGCGGCCGCCGCGCTGATCCTCAAGTACCGCGACAAGGAGCACGTGCGCCGGCGCGACCGCGACTCGATCACCATCGGGCGCGACGACAACTGCGGCATCAAGATCGAGGACGACGAGGCCTCGCGCCTGCATTGCACCATCGAGCGGCGCCAGGACAAGTTCGTCCTCACCGACCACAGCACCAACGGCACCTACGTCGCGACCGCGGGCGGCGAGGAAGTGCTGGTGCAGCGCGAGGAATTCACCCTGAGCGGCCGCGGCACCATCGCCTGCGGCCAGCCGGCGGTGTCGAC
>DASWER010000359.1:0-1942 GCA_036394655.1 Burkholderiales bacterium | reverse complement strand
GGACGTCGCCTTCATGTCGGCGGGCCGCAAGGCTTTTCTCGACGCGCTCGTCAAGGCGCGCCCCATCGTGCTCGAGCCGATCGTCAACGTCGAGATCACCGCGCCGGAAGAGCGCATGGGCGACATCGCCGGCGAGCTCTCCGGCCACCGCGCCCACATCAAGGGCTCCGACGCGCCGCGTCCCGGCCTGGTGCAGATCTCGGCGCAGGCGCCGCTCTCGGAGCTCGAGCATTTCCCCGCGCGCCTCAAATCGCTGACCGCCGGCCACGGCTCCTACAGCCTCGAGTTCAGCCACTACGAGGCCGCGCCGCCGCAGCTGCAGCAGAAACTGATCGCGGCGCACAAGCCGCAGGCCGAGGCCGAATAATTCGGGGCCAGGGTCGTAATTATTCGAGCGCTATACTGCGCTCATGAACATGCCGGGCATCGAGTTCTTGCGCGACCGCAAAGGCCGTCGCAAGGCCGTCCTCATCGACCTGAAGAAGCACAAGCGCCTTTGGGAGGATCTTTACGATGCTTATCTCGCTCATACCCGGCGCAACGAGCGTCGCGAGTCTTTGGCTGCGGTAAAACGTCTTATCGAACGCAGCGCCAAGCGCAAGGCGCGTGGCTGACTACGCGGTCGTCTTTGCGCGGTCGGCACGTAAAGAGTTACAGAATCTCGATCCTCAAGTCGCTCGCCGCATCGTCAGAGTGATCGAGGCATTGATCAACAATCCCCGGCCGAGCGGCGTGGTAAAGCTTGAAGGCGCGATCGACCTTTGGCGTGTGCGTGTCGGCGAGTGGCGCGTGGTGTATCGCATTTCCGACCGCGAGCGCCTGGTAGACGTCATTGCCGTTCGCCGTCGACGGGACGCGTACCGGTAATAACGGAGATGCACTTCATCCGCGCGGGCAAAGGCGCTCCGGCCATCGTCTTCGTCCACGGCTTCGCCTGCAGCTCGGACGACTGGAAGGCGCAGCTCGAGCATTTCCAGAAGACCAGCGAAGTGGTCGCCTGCGATCTGCGCGGCCATGGCCAGACGCCCGGGCGGCCGCACGAGTGCTCGATCGAGGACTATGGCGGCGATGTCGCTGCCCTGATTTCCCATCTTGAACTGGAAAGATGCGTGCTCGTCGGCCACAGCATGGGCTGCCGCGTGGTGCTGGAGACGAGCCGGCACATCGCCGATCGCGTCGTGGGCATCGTGCTGGTCGACGGCAGCCGCAATGCGACCAGCGATCCGGAAGGCGCCGAGGCGGCGGCGCGCGCGACCGTAGAGAAGATGGGCTACGCCGCCTTTGCCGAGCGGCTGTTCCGGCAGATGTTTTTCAAGCCTTCGGCGCAGGCGGATGCGATCGTGGCGCGCGCGGTGAAGAGCAGCGCCGAGTTCGGCCCGCAGCTATGGCCGCGCGTGACGCGCTGGGATGCGGGACAGATGGATGCCGCGTTCGACGCGGTGCGTGCGCCCGTGCTCGCGATCCAGAGCACGACGCGCAACGCGCAGCTACAGCGCGCGCCGATGAAACCGGGCGATACCTCGCCGTGGGTCGACTATCTCAAGTCGCGCGGCGCGCGGGTCGAGATCGTGCCCGACACCGGGCACTTCACGCAGCTCGAGGCGCCCGCGGCGGTCAACCGGCTGATCGCGGAATTCCTGAAAAAGGGGTCAGACCCCTTTTCCTAGAGCACCCAGAGATCGCCCGCCGCCAGCGCGGGCGCGCCTTGTAGCGTGGCGACGAGCTGCGCATCGCCAGCGCCGGAGCCGTCGGCGTCGTAGTAAAGCTGCCCGGTGCTGGTGTTGTAGATCAGCCGATCGGCGGCAGTGTGACCAGCGCTTGCGCCGGGTGCGGCGTAGAAGCGCGCGTCGCCAGCGGCGAAGTGCCCAGGGCCGCCGAGCGCGGTAAAGGCCACAGAGTCGAAGCGCAGCGCGTCCCAGTTGCTGTCGAAGTTGGCGAGCGT
>DASWER010000358.1:0-3522 GCA_036394655.1 Burkholderiales bacterium | reverse complement strand
CGATGAGCCGGTGCCGAGCACCGAGGCGACCGACGAGACGTTGACCAGCGTGCCGCGGCTCGCCTTCAGCGCCGCGCGGCACGCGCGCACCATCTGGAACGGCGCCACCACGTTCAGCTGGAAGATGCGCTGGAAGTCCTCGGCGCTCAAGCCCTCGAGATCGTCGTGCGCCACGAGCTTGGTGGTGCCGGCGTTGTTGACCAGCGCATCGATGGTGCCGCACTTCTGCAGCACCTCGGCGGCCAGCCTGCGGCAATCGGCGTCGCGTCCCACATCGGCCTGCGCGGCAAAGGCGCCATTACCGCACTCCTCGGCCACCTTGTCCGCCGCAGCCTTGTTGCTCGAGTAGTTGATCGCCACGCGCCAGCCGCGGCGCGCGAGCTCCCTGGCAGTGGATGCGCCGATGCCCGACGAGCCGCCGGTGATGAGCGCGGTCTTCATACCGTTGCGATCGGCGTCGCCGGCGAGCCCACGGCTCCCGGCAGGCGCAGCGGCGGCGCGGTGAGGAGGAAGCGGTTACGGCCGTGCTCACGCAGCCAGCGCGCGAGCTCGGTGAAATACCACAGCTCACCGAGGTGAATCCCGTTCTTGAAGATGCAATGCTCGTGCAGCGGCATCGCGGCATGCGGCCGCGGCTTGGTAATACTCGTCGGAATCAATTCCACCGCGAAGTTATCGGCCAGCAGGCATGCCGCGCCGCAGTCGCTGATCCACTGCAGCAGCCGCGCGTCGCGCCCCTCGAGTCCGCTGCAGGTGCCGTGCAGCAGCTTCGGGTCGGGATTCTTGCGCAGCTCGAGGATCACATCGGCGAACCCGGTATAAAAGCACAGCATGTCGCCGCGCTCGACCTCGACGCGATCCTTGTCGAGCACGCGCATCAGCTCGTCGTAGGTCACGGCGTGCCGCTCGCGGCCGAAGTGGTGGTGCAGATCGATCATCACGCCGCGGCCCTGCGCGCCGTGCTCGGCGAGCCTCTCGATACCGAGTGCCTTCGCTTGCGTCCCCTCGAAGCGCGCCCAGGACTCAGCCGCGGGGTTCTCCGTGGCGGGAACGACATGCTCGCCGGCGCGAAAGCCGTTGTAGAACACGATCTCGGCGCTTCCGTCGCCGTCGGCGTCGAAGCGGCTGCCGATGTGCGCGAACGAGTCCCACTGCGTCGAGTACTGCAGCGTCATCAGCGTGATGTCGTCGCAGATGACGTCGGTCAGGTCCGGGTTGTCCTCGCCGAGCGGGTAGCAGAAATTCTGCCGGCCCTTGTTCTTGCCGCTGTCGCGCACCGTCGCCGCGAGGCGCGGCGGATTACGGCGCGGATTGAGCGCGGTGCCGCCGGGATAGTCGAGCGGCAGCGAGAGGCAGAAGGCGATGCCCTCCTTCACCTCGGCCACGCCCTGCAGCACCTTCTCGCGCGTCACCCAGTTCATGCGCCCGCGCTGATCGTCGGGGCCGAATTCGCCCCAGTTGGAGCCCGGCGGTCTTTGCTTCCAGCGTGGTGTCATATCAGTAGTAGTGGCGACCGAGCCATTCGGCGACCAGCGCCGGCTTTTCGGCGCCTTCGCGTTCCACGGTGGTGGTCCAGGTGACTTGCACGCCATTCCCCTCGATGTGCTCGAACTTCTGCAGCGTGAAGCGCGCGCGCACGCGCGAGCCCACCGGCACCGGCGAGGTGAAGCGCACGCGGTTCAGGCCGTAGTTGACGCCCATCTTGCGGTCGCTGAAGCTGAAGGTCGCCTCCGACAGATGCGACAGCAACGACAGCGTCAGAAAGCCATGGGCGATCGTGCCGCCAAATGGGGAGGCTTTGGCGCGCGCCGGGTCGACGTGGATCCACTGGAAGTCGTCGATCGCCCTGGCGAAGTTGTCGATGCGCTCCTGCGTGATCTCGACCCACGGCGAGACGCCGACTTCCTGCCCGACACGGGCCTCGAGGCTGCGGATGGTGCTCACTTGCTGAATTGCGCGCCGAATCCCTGGCGCAGCCGCTCGATGATGCTGGTGGATTCGTTGCGACGCCGCGCGGCGCCCGCGGGATCCATGCGGTCGAGCTCGGCTCGCACCGCCTCGTACGCCTCCATGTGCTGGCGCAGGCCTTCGCTGCCGCGGTTGAATTCCTGCGACGACACGCCGGTGAGCTGCGCAAGGAGCTCCGACCAGCGCGCCTGGAGCGCCTCGAGGGGCGCCGGCGGGGCGGGCTTCGGTTTGGCGAGGGTGGCGGCGGCGGTCGCAGCCTGCGGCGCGACGCCGCGATACGGCATGAGCTCGGCGCCGGCACGCCCATCGCTAGGCGGGAGGTTCGAGAACTTGACCGAGCCGCTGTCGGGATCGACCCAGCGGTAAAGGTCCGCATGCGCTGGCGGCGCGAGGGCAAGCAGAAGAACCAGCGCTCTCATTGCAGGCATGCGCTCACGCCCTGCGCGATCGCCGCGGCGATCCGGCGGCGCATCGCCGGCTCGGTCACGCGCCGCTCATCGATGGGGTTGACCACCACGCCGGGCTCGATCAGCACCGAGGCCATGCGCGCCGCCCGCCCGACTGCGAGGTTGTCGAAATAATGCACGCCGTTCTCCGCATCGGCGAAGGGCCGATTTTCCCCCAGCACCCGATCGGCATGATAGCGCGAGGTCTTCAGGCCGATGGCGCGCATTTGCGCGCCGATCGCCGAGGCGCAATGCAGGCTTTTCCCGGCTTGCGGGTTGTGCCGCGAGATGAACAGCGAATAGCCGGAAAACTTCTGCGCCTGCGGCAGCAGCCACTCTCGCACCGAGTCGTGATGGATGGAGACGAACAGCGCCGCCCCCTGTGCCTCGCGCGTGCGGCGGCCGAACGACGCGTCCTGGGCGATCATGCGCACGACAAAGCCCGCGTCCTCGAGCTCGTGCTTCACGTCGCCGGCGAGCGCCAGGTTGTATTCCAGCTCCGGCTTGCCGCTCGCCGAGATGACGCCCGGCTTCTCGGGATAGTGGCCTGCGTCGACCGCGATCAGCAGCGCGGCGCAGACGCTAGAAGCGCGAGAAGTCAGGCTTGCGCTTCTCGAGGAAGGCGCTCATCGCCTCTTTCGCCTCGGGCGAGGCGAGCCGCTCGACGAAGATGCGCCCTTCCTCGGCGATCTGCTGCTTCACCGCCGCCGCGTGCGCCGATTTCATCAGCTGCTTGGTGAGGCGGATCGACTCGGGCGGCAACTCGGCGAGCGCGGCGGCGGTCTTCTGCGCGCGCTCGAGCAACTCGGCTTCGGGTACCACCGCGGTGACGATGCCGACCTCGAGCGCCTTCTCGGCAGTGAAGGGCTGGCCCAGGAGCAGGAGCTCCGCCGCGCGCTGGTAGCCCGCGAGCAGCGGCAAGAGATACGTCGAGCCGAACTCCGGCACGATGCCCAGGCCCACGAATGGCAGCTGAAAGCGCGTCGCCGCCGTCGCGTACACCAGGTCGCAATGCAGCAGCAGCGTGGTGCCGATGCCGATCGCCGGCCCGCCGACCGCGGCGACGATCGGCTTTTGCAGCGTCGGCAAAGTTTCGAAGAAGCGCCAG
>DASWER010000357.1:0-3706 GCA_036394655.1 Burkholderiales bacterium | reverse complement strand
GCTGCAATTCGCATCGACATGCAGCTCGGCATCGGTCGCCTCGCGCACCGCGCGCACGCGGCGCGCGTCCTCGGCGATGACCTGGTCGAGCGGCCGCGGCTCGTCGCGGCGTTGGAGTCCGTGGTGGCCGACAACCATCTTCAGGTGCTTGTGGCCGCGACCGGCCCACCACTTGGCGGCAGCGGCGAGCTCGTCGCGGTTGTAGGCACCGAAGCCGAACGTGGTGTACGTGGGCACCTTGCTGCGCGCGCCGCCGAGCAGGCGCCAGACCGGCTGCCCGAGCGCCTTGCCCTTGAGGTCCCACAGCGCGACGTCGATCGCGGCGATGGCGTGGCTCGCGTAGCCGGTCTGCCCGCGCGGACTGAGCAGCCAGTAGAGCCGCTCCCAGATGCGCTCATGGGCCAGAGGATCTTCGCCGACCAGGACGTGCGCGGCGACTTCGTTGATCGCGGCGGCGACGACCTCCTCTTCCGTGATGCCGGTGATGCCGTGGCCGACGCGACCGTCGTCGGTATGCACTTCGGCAAGGCAGACGGAGAGCGAGGTGGTCTTCTGCATGCCGGCGGCGTCCAGCACCACGGGAACGTTGAGCGGCGTCGCGACGACTCGGGCGATCTTCATTCTGTCTTTATGCCCGCGTCCTTCACCACCGCGGCCCAGCGCTTGGTCTCCTCGGCCATCTGTGTACCAAGCTCGGCCGAGGTGCTGGGCGCCGGTGTCGCGCCCTGCTTCGCCAGGTTCTCGAGGACCTCGGGCGCATTGAGCGCCGCGCGCAGTGCGCTGGAGAGTTTCTGGATCACGGCGCTCGGCGTGCCGGGCGGCGCGACCAGGAACACGCTCGGTGCGGCGCTGAAGCCCGCCAGCGTCTCGGCCATCGCCGGCCAGTCGGGATTGGTCGGCATGCGCTGCGGGCTGGTGACCGCCAGCACGCGGATACGCCCGCCTTTGGCGGGCCCGGCGGCGGCGAGCGCACTGATGACGGCGATCGGCACCTGACCGCTCATGATGTCCGGCATCATCGCATTCGCCCCCTTGTAAGGCACGTGCACCGCGCTGACGCCGGCCTGGCGCTGGAACAGCTCGAACGCGAGGTGCTGCAGCGAGCCGACGCCGGGCGATGCGTAGCTGTACTTGCCGGGATTCGCCTTCAGCTCGCGGACCAGATCGCCCACGCTGCGCGCCGGGAAATCGACATTCACCACGAAAGCCATCGGCAGCGTGCAGATGCCCCCGACCGGCGCGAGCTGCTTCACCGGGTCGAGCGTCACCTTCGGATTCACCGCCGGCAGCGCGAGCGTGCCGCTCTCCGCCACCATCAGCACATGGCCGTCGGGCGTCGACTTCACCAGCGCCTCGGCCGCGACGCCGCCCGAAGCGCCGGGACGGTTCTCGACCACGAACTGCTGGCCGAGCGCTTCGGAAAGCTTCGGCGCGACCACGCGCGCCATCGTGTCCATGCCGCCGCCGGGCGGATAGCCCACCAGCATGCGCACGGCGCGGGTGGGATAGTCCTGCCCATTCGCCGTCATGGAAAAGAGCAAGGCTGCGAGGTAAAGCGCTTTCATCCGGTCCCCAGGTAGTAACTGCGCACCAGCTCGTTCTGCTCGAGCTCCTTCACTCCGCCTTCGAACACGATCTCGCCGTGCACGATGATGTAGCCACGGTCGGCGATGCGGATCGCCTGGTGGAAGTTCTGCTCGGCCATCAGCACGGTGAGGCCGTAGCGCTCTTTGAGCTCTTTTATCTTTGTAATGGTGTGAGACACCAGGATCGGCGCGAGGCCGACCGACGGCTCGTCGACCAGCAGGAGCTTGGGCGCCGACATCAGGGCGCGCGCGATGGCCAGCATCTGCTGCTGCCCGCCCGACATCGAGCCGGCGAGCTGGCGGCGCCGCTCGGCGAGCACCGGAAAAATCTCGTAGCAGAAGGCGCTGTTCTTCGCGATCTCGCCGCGCGCCAATGGACGGAATGCGCCCAGGAGGAGGTTTTCTTCGACGGTGAGCTTGGGAAACAGCCGCCGCCCCTCGGGCACCATTGCCACGCCGAGGTTCACGATCTCCTCGGTGGAGAGGCGCGTCAGGTCGTATTGCTTGTTGTCGAGAGAAAGCACCACGGAACCGCGCGTCGGGCGCACGATGCCCATCACGCACTTCATCAGCGTGCTCTTGCCGTTGCCGTTGGTGCCCAGCAGGGCGACCGTGGTCCCGGCGGAGACGGTTATGGACACGCCATGCAAGGCGCGCACGGCGCCGTAGCCCGCGTCCACGTCCCGGATGGTGAGCTCAAGCGCCAAGGTAGGCCTTCTGCACCTCGGCGTTCTGCACGATCGACGCCGGCGTGCCTTCGCAGATGATCTTGCCGGCGTCGAGGCAGACCACGCGCTGCGAGAAGCGCATCACCGCCTGCATGATGTGCTCGATCATGATGATGGTGATGCCCGATTCGTTCAGCTTGAAGAGGATCGCCAGCACCTCGTCGACCTCGCTGCCCGAGAGCCCGGCCATCGCTTCGTCGGAGATGAGAAGGCGCGGCCGCGCCGCCATGGCGCGCGCGAGCTCGAGCTTCCTCAGCTCGACCTGCGAGAGCTGGTTCGCATGCAGGCCGGCCTTCTCGGCCAGGCCCATGCCCCTGAGGATCTCCATCGCCTGCGCCTCGCCCTCGCTGTCCTTCATGTGGACCACATAGGCGGAGGGCACGAGCAGGTTTTCCAGCACCGACATGCTGTGAAACGGCCGCGGCACCTGGAAGCTGCGGGCGATGCCCAGCCGTGTCCGCTGGTACGGCGGCAGGCCGGTAACCTCTTTTCCATTGAAAATAATCTGGCCGGCGTCGTTGCGCAGGAGTCCCGAAATGCAGTTGATCAGCGTGGTCTTGCCCGAGCCGTTGGGGCCGATCAGGCCGAAGCGCTCGCCCGCGGCGATCTCGAGGCTCACGTCCGACAGGGCCGTGAAGCCGCCGAAGTGCTTCGAGACGCCGCTTACTTTGAGGAGGCTTTCAGCCATCGCTTGAAGAAACCGAGGATGCCATCAGGAGCGAGCACGACGAAGAGCACCAGCAGCACGCCGACCACCAGCACGTTGATCTCGTTCGAGATGGTCACGGTGACGATCTGCTGGATGGTGACGAGGAGCAGCGCGCCGAGCACCGGTCCGAGCCAGTGCGTGGTGCCGCCGATCATCGGCGCGGCGAGCGCGCCGATGGCGTAGTTCAGGCTGAAGGTCGAGGCCGGCTCGATGAAGCTGAGATACATCGGCATCGGCGCGCCAGCCGCGCCCATCAGGGCGCCGGACACCACGCAGGCGACCAGCTTCAGGCGCAGCGTCGGCACCCCGCTCGCCTCGGCGGCCTCTTCGCTGTCGCGGATCGCGCGCAAGCCGCGGCCGATCCACGACGTCTGGATATAGCGTGCAACCGCGACCGCCGCGACCGCCATCAGCGCCATCACGACGAACAGCATGCGCGTGTAGCTGGCGAAGGGCGCCATCGCCTCTGGCCGCAGGAGCTGCAAGCCCGTGGCGCCGCCGACGTAGCGCCAGTTGATCATCAGCGTCTCCATGATGAAGATCACCGCCACCGTGGCGATGGCGAAGAAGATGCCGCGCAGCCGCAGCGTCAGCATGCCGACGCCGAAGCCGAGCAGCCCGCCCATCGCCGCGCCGGCGAAGATCTGCACGATGAGCGGCGCGCCGAGCCACTTGAAGAGCAC
>DASWER010000356.1:0-3511 GCA_036394655.1 Burkholderiales bacterium | reverse complement strand
CTTGGACATTGCCCGGGCCTCTAGAATTCCGCGCGTACTACTTCCCACGGCACGGCAACGCTGCCCTCGGCCGTGCGCTCGATCAGTCCGATCTTCGCCAGGCTGGTGACGTCGGTATGCACATTCTTGTAATCGCGCTCGAGCCGCTTCGCGAGCTGGTAGATCGACATCGCCCCCGTCTCGCGCAGCCGGTGCAGGAGCTGCCAGCGTGCCGGCGTCAGGGTGCGCAGCAGCAAAGGCAGATCCTGCAGCGACAGCACGCGCAGCGGCGTGGCCTTGCGGCCTTCCGTGCGCCGGTTCCAGGCCGCCTCGAAGCGGTCGAGCGCGTCGCGCACATCGCCGACGCGTAGTTCCAAGAGCCTAGGCGAGCCTGCCACCCGCCGCCTCGACATCGCGCTCGAAGTCATAGCGCAGCTGCTCGACCGAGCGCATCTCATAGGCGGACGCCCGCCCGCGGATGCGGCGGCGGCCGTTCTCGTACACCACCAGCTCGCCGTAGCTCAGCCGGTAGCGCAAATCGTCATGCAGCTCGATGCGCACCACCGCATCGGCGAGCAGCACGGTCTCTTCCAGGAGCGCCATATATGGCTTATAGCACCATAACAGGGGTACTGTAAAATCATCGCGTGAAGGACTTTTTCAACCCGTATACGCATGGCTTCGTGCGCCTGGGCGTCGCTACGCCGCTGGTGCGCATCGGTGATCCGCAATACAACCTCGACGCGACGCTCGAGCTGATGCAGCGCGCGGCGCGCGACAAGGCGCTGCTGGTCGTGTTCCCCGAGCTCGGCCTGTCGGCATACAGCTGCGAGGACCTGTTTCACCAGCAGGCGCTGATCGACGGCGCGGAAGACGCGCTCGCCGGATTGCTCGCGCGCACGCGCAACTTGCGCCTTGCGGCCCTCGTCGGGCTGCCGGTGGCGCGCGAAGGCAGGCTCTACAACTGCGCCGCGCTCGTCTGCCAGGGACGGCTGATCGGCGTCGTGCCGAAGACCTACCTGCCGAACTACCGCGAGTTCTACGAAGGCCGGCAATTCACGCCCGGTGATGCCGCAGCGCTAAGCGAGATCGAGCTTGCCGGCGAGCGCGCGCCGTTCGGCACCGATCTCATCTTCCGCCACGCCGAGCTGCGCGATTTCGTGCTGCAGGTCGAGATCTGCGAGGACCTGTGGGTGCCGGCGCCGCCATCGTCCTATGCCGCGCTCGCCGGAGCCACGGTGATCGCGAATCTCTCGGCGTCCAACATCGTCGTCGGCAAGGAAGGCTATCGCCACGAGCTGGTCGGCAATCAGTCAGCGCGCTGTATCGCGGCCTATCTCTACAGCGCCGCGGGCCAGGGCGAGTCGACCACCGATCTCGCCTGGGACGGCCACGCGCTGATCTATGAGAACGGCACGCTGCTGGTCGAGTCGAAGCGCTTCGCGAGCGACCCGCAGCTCTCGCTCGCCGACATCGACCTCGGCCGCCTGCAGGCCGACCGCATGCGGCAGAACACCTTTGGCGGCGCGGCGCTGCGCCACCGGCGCGACGTCGAGCGTTTCCGCCATATCGAGTTCTCGCTGCCAGTGCCGGCCGGAAAGCTGGCGCTCGCGCGCCGCGTCGATAAGCGTCCGTATGTGCCGAGCGACGCCGCCAATCGGAGTCTGCGCTGCGAGGAGGTCTACCGCATCCAGGTGAATGGGCTCACCACGCGTATGCGCGCCACCGGGACGAAGAAGCTGATCATCGGCGTCTCCGGCGGACTCGATTCCACGCAGGCGCTGATCGTGTGCGCGCGCGCCATGGATGAGCTCAAGCTTCCCCGGCGCAACATCCTCGCTTTCACCATGCCGGGATTCGCCACCAGCACGCGCACCAAGAACCAGGCCTGGCAGCTGATGCGCGCGGTCGGCGCGAGCGCCGAGGAAATCGACATCAAGCCCTCGTGCCTGCAGATGCTGAAGGACATCGGCCATCCCTTCGCCAAGGGCAGGAAGGTCTACGACATCGCCTTCGAGAACGTGCAGGCCGGCGAGCGCACCAGCCATCTCTTCCGGCTCGCCAACCGCCACGGCGGCTTCGTCGTCGGCACGGGCGATCTGTCCGAGCTCGCGCTCGGCTGGTCGACCTACGGCGTCGGCGACCACATGTCGCACTACAACGTGAATGCCAGCGTGCCGAAGACTCTGATCCAGTACCTGATCGCCTGGGTCGCCGAGTCCGATGAATTCAGCGCCGACGTGCAGCGCGCGCTGCGGCGCGTGCTCGACACCGACATCAGCCCCGAGCTCATCCCCGGCAAGCAGAAGACCGAGAGCTCGGTCGGCCCCTACGAGCTGCAGGACTTCCACCTCTACTACACCCTGCGCTTCGGCTACGCGCCGACCAAAGTGGCGTACCTCTGCTGGAATGCGTGGCGCGACAAGTACAGCCTCGGCCAGATCCGCAAATGGCTGGGCGTGTTCCTCAAGCGCTTCTTCCAGATGAGCCAGTACAAGAGGAGCGCAATGCCGAATGCGCCGAAGGTCGGCTCCGGCGGCTCGCTGTCCCCGAGAGGAGATTGGAGAGCGCCGTCAGACGGCAACGCCGATGCCTGGCTAAGGAACCTGGCCGAGGTCCCGGCGAAGTCGCGATGAAAACAGCAAAGTGACCCGCTGGCGGGCGTCGGGCCTGCATCTGCTCTTCAGCATCGCGATCGCGGCCGCGGTGCCCGCGCTGATGCTACCCCTCTGGTATCCCGGACCGCTGTTCGAGGCGGCCGGCGGCAACGACCTGCTTTTCATCCTGGTCGGCGTCAACGTGGTCATCGGCCCGCTCATCACCCTCATCATTTTCCGATCCGGCAAGTGGGGCCTCAAGTTCGACCTTGCGGTGATCGGCATACTGCAGATCGGGGCGCTGATCTACGGCATGCGTGCCGTATACCTTGCGCGGCCCCTGTTCATCGTGTTCGTGGTGGACCAGTTCCAGGTGGCGAGCGCCCCGCGGCTCGACCCCGAGGAGCTGGCCAAGGCGAAGTACCCGGAATTCCGGCAGGCGCCCCTCGGCCGGCCGCTGCTGGCCTTCGCCGAGCTGCCGACCGACCGCAAGGAGCTCAGCAACTTCATGTTCCTCGGACTGGCCGGCCACGACCTGGAGGAGTTCCCCCGGCTCTTCGTGCCTTACGCCGAGCGCACGGCCGAGGTGCTGGCGAAGTCCTGGACCCTGGCGCGCATGCGCCAGCTTGAGCCGCAGGAAGCGAAGATCGTCGACGCCTGGCTGGCGCAGTCGGGGACCCGGGAGGCCGATGTCCGGTATGTGCGCCTGCGAGCGCGGCGCGCCTGGGTGGCAGTGCTCATCGACGCCAAGACGGCACAACCGGTGAAGATGCTGATCACCGAGAAGATCTGAGCTGAAGATTGGTCGGGGCGGCGAGATTTGAACTCGCGACCACCTGCCCCCCAGGCAGGTACGCTACCAGGCTGCGCTACGCCCCGACTTTGGAACCTGAGGGAGGATTCTATCGCTGCAACTGGTCCAGCACTGCACGCAA
>DASWER010000355.1:0-6446 GCA_036394655.1 Burkholderiales bacterium | reverse complement strand
AAGCCCGATCCGAACAAGGAGCTCGCCGCCAAGGTGAAGCAGGCGCTCGAGGCGCCCGACGCCAAGCTGCCCTCGGGCGCGATCGACGTCACCGCCGCCGACGGCAAGGTCAGCCTGTGGGGCGCGGTCGCCACCGCCGGCCAGCGCTCGCGCGCCGCGCAGATCGCCACCAAGGTCGACGGCGTGAAGAGCGTCGACAACCAGCTGAAGGTCGTCAAAGGCTCTTAAACCCAGCGAAGCCGATCGGGGTCAGGTCTTGAATTCACGCATCGTCATGCGTCAATTCAAGACCTGACCCCGAATTTTATGAAGATCGCCACCTGGAACGTGAACGGCATCCGCGCGAGGGCGGCGCAGGTGTGCGAGTTCCTCGAGCGCGAGCGCCCGGACGTGCTCTGCCTGCAGGAGCTGAAGGCGGACAGCGCGCAGGTTCCGGAGCAGTGCAAGGTCGCCGGCTACCACGCCTACTGGCACGGCTCCCAGACCAAGGCCTACTCTGGGGTTTCGCTGCACGTCATGGAAACCTCATTCAGGACGCCGCCCGCATTCAGCCATCCCGAATTCGACATGGAGTCGCGCATCGTCGCCGGCCAGGTGGACAGCACGGTGTTCGCCTCGGTCTACGTGCCGAACGGCGGCAAGGACTATCCCGCGAAGCTGCGCTTCCTGCAGCTCATGACGCAGTGGGTCAAGCGGGTCCACGCCGAAGGCAAGGAGCTGATCCTCTGCGGCGACATCAACATCGCGCGCACCGAGCGCGACGTCCACCCGGCCGAGCGCAAGAACGTCATCGGCCAGCTGCCCGAGGAACGCGCGCTCTTCGAGCAGCTGCTCGGCGAGCACCTGGTCGACGTGCAGCGCATGCTCGACCCGGACAACGAGCGCCTGTTCACCTGGTGGGCACCCTGGCGCAAGATGCGCGAGCGCAACATCGGCTGGCGGCTGGACTACGTGCTTGCTTCCAGATCGATCGCGGCGCGCGCCGCGAGCTGCGTCGTGCAGCGCGAGTTCGGCACCAGCGACCACGGGCCCGTGGTGATGATCTACCAATAAGATTAGTGCCCAGGTTGACGGTCAACGTGCGCTTACGCAGCATAGCGTCCTGAAGGGGTGACAGTGAACTCACCAAGACGAGCGCACCTGTTCTTTGCCGCAACCTGTCTGGCCATTGCGGCATCCGGCGGCGTCAATATTTCGCCGGCCTGTGCCGAGGAGCGCACCGAGTACGGAATTCGATTCGATGAACCCGGGGCGGGTTCGAACATCAGGCGGTGGAACGTCCACCCGATGAGCTTCCCCATCAACAAGCCTTACGGCGCATTCACACCGCAAGAGAAGGCGCGTTTCCGCGCCTACTACGTAAAACTCGACGAGGCCGACGAGCCGCCATTTCCGCATGACGGTCTTCGCTCGATCATCGAAGGACTGCGCAAAGCTCAATCCAACTACTATTACCAAGGCACCGGGGAATTGTTTCTCATCGCTGACGTGGACGCGACCGGCGACGCAATTACCGTGAAGGCCATCGGCGCTCCAAGTCCGGAAATGGCCAAGATCGGTGCAACGCTGCTAATGCTGACCAAGTACAAGCCAGCCTTGTGCAAGGGGCAGCCTTGCCGCATGGAGTTTCCGCTCTCCTTCTACTTTCGAGTGGAGTAGCGGGTACCTCGACATTCACCGAGGGGTCGCTTAGCAGCGCGAGCCGCCGCTGCAGCGGCGCACCGACCGCGCGCTTCCGCAGGATCCACGGCAACCCAGTGACGAGCGCCTAGGCGAGCATGTAAGGATTGGGCCGTGGCCATGGTCTAGTGAGGAGCCGTGCACCAGACCTTCGCCCTGCTGCAGTCGAGCCGCTTCCCTGCGATCCGGCGCCGCCGGCTCGAGACATTGCAGGTGAACCTCGGCTACCGCTGCAACCAGTCGTGCGTGCATTGCCACGTGAACGCCGGTCCGACCCGCACCGAGCAGATGGACCGCGACACCATGGATGCGGTGATCCTTTACCTCGCCGCGGGCGGCGCGAGGACGCTGGATATCACCGGCGGCGCGCCGGAACTGCATCCGGATTTCCGCTGGCTCGTCGAGCGCGCGCGGGCGCTCGGCGTGCGCGTCATGGACCGCTGCAACCTGACCATCCTGGAAGAGCCTGGCAACGAGGACCTGCCCGCGTTTCTCGCCGCCAACCAGGTGGAGGTGGTGGCCTCTCTACCCTGCTACACGCCGGAGCTCGTCGACCGCCAGCGCGGCCGCGGCGTGTACGACTCCAGCATCCGCGCGCTGAAGGGCCTCAATGCCCTCGGCTACGGCGCGCCCGAGAGCGGGCTCGTGCTCAACCTGGTGTACAACCCGCAAGGCCCTTCACTGCCTCCGCCGCAGGCCGCGCTCGAGGCCGATTACAAGCGCGTCCTGGGCGAGAGCCACGGCATCCGCTTCAACGCCCTCTACACCCTGGCCAACATGCCGATCGCGCGCTTCGGCTCGATGCTGATATCGAAGAAGCAGTTCGCGCCGTACATGGATCTTCTGCGCCAGTCCTACCGCGAAGAAAACCTGGATGCCGTGATGTGCCGCAGCCTGATCTCGGTCGACTGGCAGGGCTACGTCTACGACTGTGACTTCAACCAGATGCTCGGGCTGCCGCTGCGCGTCGACGGCAGGCCGCGCGTCAAGCTGCGCGATCTCATCGGCCACGACCTCGGCGGCAATGCCATCGCGGTGCGCGATCACTGCTTCGGCTGCACCGCCGGCCAGGGCTCGAGCTGCGGGGGCGCGCTGCGGCCCTAGAATCACGGGCTGTGGCCAGCGTCCCGCTCGCATCGCTTCCTTCGGTCGACCGGCTCCTGCGCAGCGCGGCGGCGGCGCCGCTGCTTTCCGTCCATGGCAGAAGCGCCGTGACGCTGGCGGTGCGCGAGGTGCTCGGCGAGCTGCGCGCGGCGCGCGAGGCCGGGCTGAGCGAAACCGCGCTGCTTGAGCGCATCGCCACGCGCCTCGACCAGGAAGCCCGCCCGACGCTGCGTCCCGTCTTCAACCTCACCGGCACCGTGCTGCACACCAACCTCGGCCGCGCGCTGCTGCCCGAAGCGGCGATCGAGGCCATGGTCGCCGTCGCCCGCGCGGCGAGCAACCTGGAGTACGACCTGGCCGACGGACGCCGCGGGGAGCGCGATCACCACGTCGAGAAATTGCTGTGCGCTCTCACCGGAGCCGAGGCGGCGAGCGTCGTCAACAACAATGCCGCCGCCGTGCTTCTTGTGCTCAACACCCTCGCCCAGAGGAAGGAGGTGCCAACCTCGCGCGGCGAGCTGATCGAGATCGGCGGCTCCTTCCGCCTGCCGGACATCATGGCGCGCTCGGGCTGCAGGCTGCGCGAAGTGGGCACCACGAACCGCACGCATCTCGCCGACTATGCGGAGGCGATCGGACCAAAGACCGGCGCGGTGCTGAAGATCCACGCCAGCAACTACTCGATCGAAGGTTTCACCGCCGCCGTGCCCGAAGCCGAGCTCGCGCAACTCTGCCGCAGCCGCGGCCTGCCCTTCATCGTCGACCTAGGCAGCGGCGCGCTCGTCGACCTGCGCCGCTACGGGCTGCCGCACGAGCCGACGCCGGCAGAGACGCTGGCGCAAGGAGCGGACGTTGTCACCTTCAGCGGCGACAAGCTGCTCGGCGGGCCGCAGGCCGGGATCATCGTCGGCCGCTCCGAGCTCGTCGAGCGCATGCGCAAGAACCCGCTGAAGCGCGCGCTGCGCGTCGACAAGATGACTCTCGCGGCGCTCGCGGCACTGTTGCGCATCTATACGGATCCCGATCGCGTCGCCGAGCGTATCCCGACACTTCGCCTGCTCGCGCGGCCGCTGGCGGCGATCCGCACGCAGGCGGCGCGGGTACAACCGCTGCTCCAGGCCGCGCTTAAGCAAACGGTGGAAGTGATCGACTGCCAGAGCCAGGTCGGCAGTGGCGCAGCGCCGACGCAGCGCATCGCGAGCGCGGGACTCGCAATCCGGCCGGGAAGCGATCGCCTGGCGGCGGCGTTCCGTGCGCTGCCGATTCCCGTGATCGGCCGCGTCCAGGACGGCGCCTTTATCCTCGATCTGCGCTGCCTCGAAGACGAGGCGGCCTTCGTTGCCCAGCTCGGAACACTGTGATCGTCGCCACCGCGGGCCACGTGGATCACGGCAAGACCAGCCTGGTGCGCGCGCTCACCGGCGTCGACACCGATCGCCTGCCGGAAGAGAAACGGCGCGGCATGACCATCGATCTCGGCTTCGCCTACGCGGGCGCGATCGGCTTCATCGACGTGCCCGGGCACGAGCGCTTCATCCACAACATGCTCGCCGGCGTCGCCGGCATCGATTTCGCGCTGCTCGTGGTCGCGGCCGACGATGGCGTCATGCCGCAGACGCGCGAGCACCTCGCGATCCTCGATCTCCTCGGTGTCGCGCGCGGCGCGGTGGCGCTCACCAAGATCGACCGTGTTGCATCCAAAGGCGTGGACGAAGCGGCCGCGGAGGTCGCCCATCTCCTTGCCGGCACCGGTCTGCGCGGCGCGCCGATATTTCCGCTCTCTTCGGTCACCGGCGCCGGCATCGAAGCGCTGCGCGCGCATCTCGACCAAGTATCTGGAACGATCAAACAGACCCGCGCTGGCGGCAATTTCCGGCTGAGCGTCGATCGCTGCTTCACGATCGCGGGCGCGGGCCTCGTCGTCACTGGGACGGCGATGAGCGGCGCGGTCGCGGTCGGCGACCAGGTGCGGGCCCTCCTCGCCGGCGCGAGCGCCCGCGTGCGCTCGATCCATGCGCACAACACGCCAGCGGAGCGCGGCCGCGCGGGCCAGCGTGTCGCGCTTAATCTCGCCGGCATCGACGGCAGGGCGCCGATCGCGCGCGGCGACTGGATCGTGGCGGGCAACGTGCCGCCGCCAGTGCGGAAATTCGATGCGCGGCTCAAGGCCGTGTCGGAACTAAAGCACTGGACGCCGGTGCACGTGCACCTCGGCGCGGCCGACGTGCTCGGCCGCGTCGCGTTGCTGGACGAGAACGGCCTGGTGCAGCTCGTGCTCGACCGGCCGGTCGGCGCGGCGCACGGCGATCGCTACATCGTGCGTGACCAGTCGGCGCGCCGTACGCTCGGCGGCGGCACGGTGATCGATGTATTTCCCCCGGCGCGCGGGCGCGCGAAGCCGCAGCGGCTCGCCTGGCTGAGAGCCATGGAGCTCGACGACGATGTCGCCGCACTCACCGCGCTCCTGGAAAGTACTCCGGAAGGCGTCGATCTCGCTCGCTTCAGTGCCAACCGCAACCTCCCCGCAGCGAGCGGCCGGCGCTTCGCGCCCACACACTGGAACGCACTGCGCGAGAAGGCGCTCGCCACGCTGGCGGCGTGGCATCGCGACTTTCCGGAGCGCGGCGCGATGCCCGAAGACCGCCTGCCGAAGATGGTGGCCGACGAGCTCGCGCGCGATGGTCTCATCGTGCGCGAAGGCGCCGGCCTGCGGCTCGCGGGCCACCACGCCGAGCTGAGCGCCGCCGACGCCGGCCTATGGCAGAAGGCGCGCCCGGTGCTGGAGCGCGGCGCGCTGCGTCCGCCGACCATTGCGGAGCTTGCGACCGTGCTCGGCGAAGATCCGCGCAAGCTCGAAGCGGCGCTCGCACGCCTCGCGCACCATGGACTGGTGGTGCGTGTGTCGAAGACGCGCTGCTTTCTTCCCGCGATGGTGCGCAAGCTCGAAGAGATAGCCGCCGAGGAGGCGCGCGCGAGCGGCGCGATCACCGCCGCGGCCTTCCGCGACCGCTCGCAGATCGGCCGCAACCTGGCGATCGAGGTGCTCGAGTTTTTCGATCGGATAAAATTCACGCGCCGCGCGGGCGACGCGCATGTGCTGCTGAAAAATCCCGGAAGAGATTCGCACCCCGGTGGGGCGCCTGGACTTCAAATCCAGTGAGGGGCTTTTAGAGGTCCCTGGTGGGTTCGACTCCCACTCTTTTCCGCCAGCCGCTCCTCAGGCGTCGCGCACCCGGTAGAACTCGTTGATGCCCGCTTCCTCGCGCAGCTCCGGCACGTCGCGGCCGCCGGCCGCGGTGGTGTAGGGGATGCCGGTGGCATCGGCGATGCGCACGAAGCCGTGAAATGCCGCGGTGATCGCCGCGGCATCCACCAGTCCCGCTTCGCCGAGACCCGAGCGCAGCCTGGCGCGCACGCGCGCCGTGCGCTGCGCATCGCGCGCGACGACCGCCTCGACGAACTCGACCAGCTCGGCGGCCTGCGGCACATCGACGCCGGCGCTCGAGCCACGCGTGAGCCCCGCGAGATCCACCCCCTGCCCTTCGATTTTCATGCTCTCACGGAGCATGTAGGAGTGCGCCGTCGTTCAATACACGCACTGGTGCATCGACGAGACCCGCGCAGCGAGGATCTCGGTCTGCGGCCGGCTGATCGCGCGAATC
>DASWER010000354.1:0-2238 GCA_036394655.1 Burkholderiales bacterium | reverse complement strand
GCCGCCATCGTGCCGCATGCCGACGTCTCGCTCTACGTGATGACGCCGGAGTTCGGCGCCGCGAGCCAGCTCGAGAAAATCGACATGCTCGACTTCGCCGACTTCGTCGCCATCAACAAATTCGACCGCAAGGGCGCAGAGGACGCGCTGCGCGACGTGCGCAAGCAGGTGCAGCGCAACCGCGAGGCGTTCCGCGCCGCCCCGGACTCGATGCCGGTGTTCGGCACCATGGCTGCGCGCTTCAACGACGATGGCGTGACCGCGCTTTATCACGCCTTGGCGGACACGCTCGCCGACAAGGGCTTGAAGCTCGGCCCGCGCCGTTTGCCGCGGCCGGAAAACAAGGCCTCCCAAAGTGTGCACGTCATCATCCCGGCGAAGCGGCAGCGCTATCTCGCCGAGATCGCCGAAGGCGTGCGCGGCTATCACGCGCATATCGGGCAGCAATCCCAGCTGGCGCGCGAGCGCCAGCAGCTGCGTGCGACGCAGGCGATGCTCGGCAAGGACGTCGCCGACATCGGCGCCCTGATCGAGGAGAAGGACGCCGCGCTCGCTGCGGAAGCGAAAAAGCTGATCGACGGCTGGCCGAAGACGGTCAAGACCTACTCGGGCGACGAGCAGGTAGTGAAGGTGCGCGGCAAGGAGCTGCGCACCCGCCTTAACAGCACTTCGCTCTCCGGCATCAAGGTACCGAAGGTCGCGCTGCCGCGGTTCGAAGACCATGGCGAGCTCCTGCGCTGGCGCATGCGCGAGAACCTGCCCGGCGAGTTCCCGTTCACCGCCGGCGTGTTCCATTTCAAGCGCGAGAACGAGGATCCGACCCGCATGTTCGCGGGCGAAGGCGATCCGTTCCGCACCAACCGGCGCTTCCACCTGCTGTCGAAGGATTTGCCGGCGAAGCGCCTCTCGACCGCGTTCGATTCGGTTACGCTGTACGGCTTCGATCCCGACGAGCGGCCCGACATCTACGGCAAGGTGGGCAACTCCGGCGTCTCGATCGCCACGCTGGAAGACATGAAGGTGCTGTACTCCGGATTCGATCTCTGCGATCCGGCGACGTCGGTGTCGATGACCATCAACGGCCCGGCGCCGACGATCCTCGCCATGTTCTTCAACACCGCGATCGACCAGCAGGTCGAGAAACTGGGGCATAAACCGAGTGCGGAAGAGCTACGCAAGATAAAAGCCAAGACCCTGGCCGCGGTGCGCGGTACGGTGCAGGCCGACATCCTCAAGGAGGACCAGGGGCAGAACACCTGCATCTTCTCCACCGAGTTCTCGCTCAAGGTGATGGGCGACATCCAGGAGTACTTCATCGCCCGCGAGGTGAAGAACTTCTACTCGGTGTCGATCTCGGGCTATCACATCGCCGAGGCCGGCGCGAATCCCATCTCCCAATTGGCCTTTACCCTGGCCAATGGTTTTACGTTCGTCGAAGCGTATCTGGCGCGCGGCATGAAGATCGACGACTTCGCGCCGAACCTCTCCTTCTTCTTCTCCTACGGCATGGATCCCGAGTACGCGGTGCTCGGCCGCGTGGCGCGGCGCATCTGGGCGGTGGCGATGAAGAACCGCTACGGCGGCAACGACCGCAGCCAGAAGCTCAAGTTCCACTCGCAGACCTCCGGGCGCTCGCTGCACGCCCAGGAGATCGCCTTCAACGACATCCGCACCACGCTGCAAGCGCTCATTTCTACGTACGACAACACGAACTCATTGCACACCAACGCCTATGACGAGGCGATCACCACGCCCACCGAGGAATCGGTGCGCCGCGCGATGGCGATCCAGATGATCATCAACCGGGAATGGGGCGTGGCGAAGAACGAGAACCCGAACCAAGGCTCGTTCCTGATGGAGGAGCTCACCGACCTCGTCGAGGAAGCAGTGCTGAAGGAATTCGAGGCGATCTCGAGCCGCGGCGGAGTGCTCGGCGCCATGGAGACCGGCTACCAGCGCAGCAAGATCCAGGAGGAATCGCTTTACTACGAGCACAAGAAACACGACGGCTCGTATCCGATCATCGGCGTCAATACCTTCCGCAACCCGCATGCCGATCCCACCCCGCAGAAGATCGAGCTGATCCGCTCGACCGAGGACGAGAAGCGCTCGCAGCTGAAGCGGCTACGGGAATTTCATGCCCGCAATGAAAACCAGGCGCCTGCGATGCTCGAGCGGCTGCGCCAGGCGGTGATCCGCGACGAGAACGTGTTCGAGGTGCTGATGGATGCGGTGCGC
>DASWER010000353.1:0-2972 GCA_036394655.1 Burkholderiales bacterium | reverse complement strand
GCAAGGCATCGGCGCGGCGATCGCGCAGCGCCTGCAAGCATCGGGCGCAAAGGTTGCGATCTGGGATCTGGACGGCAAGCCGCGCGTCGACGTCGCTGACCAAGCTTCAATTGACGCCGCCGTAAAAAGAACCATCGCCGAGCTCGGCAAAATCGACGTGCTCATCAACAACGCCGGTATCGCCGGCCCGAGCGTGCCGGTGGTCGACTATCCGGTGGGCGAGTGGAAGCGCGTCATCGATATCGACCTCAATGGCCCGTTTCTCTGCTGCCGCGCGGTAGTGCCCCACATGGTCAAGGCCGGCTACGGCCGCATCGTCAACATCGCCTCGATCGCCGGCAAGGAGGGCAACCCCAACGCTGCCGCATACGCCGCGGCAAAGGGCGGCCTGATTGCGTTCACCAAGGCGCTCGGCAAGGAGCTGGCGCAGATGGGGGTGCTGGTCAACTGCGTGACGCCCGCCGCGGCACAGACGGCGATCCTCGAGCAGGTGACGCCCGAGTTCGCGAAATACATGCTGTCGAAGATCCCCATGGGGCGCTTCGTCAAGGTGGAGGAGATCGCCGCGCTGGTCTGCTGGCTCGCTTCGGGCGAGTGCTCGTTCTCGACCGGCGCGGTATTCGACATTTCCGGAGGCAGGGCTACTTACTGAGGGGGAGAGGTCCATGAATTTCCGTTGGCTGGTCGCAATTGCAGTGCTGGCCGCAATGCCGGCGCTGGCGCAGCAGAAGCTCAAATTCGCGCATGTCTACGAGACCTCCGAGCCTTACCACACGCAGGCGGTGTGGGCGGCGGGCGAGATCGCCAAGCGCACCAACAACAAGTATTCGATGGATGTGTTTCCGGCCTCGCAGCTCGGCAACGAGACGCAGATCAACCAGTCGCTGTCGCTCGGCACGGTCGACCTGATCCACACCGGCCAGGCGTTCGCCGCGCGCACCCACCCGGCGCTCTCGATCGGCGGCGCCCCGTACATGTTCCGCGACTTCGACCACTGGAAGAAGTACTCGCAGAGCCCGGTGCTGCAGGAGCTGATGGACGGCTACTTCAAGAAAGGCGGCAACAAGCCGATCGCCGCCTTCTACTACGGCGTGCGCCACACCACCGCCAACAAGGCGATCAACAAGCCCGAGGACATGAAGGGGCTGAAGCTGCGCGTGCCCGATGCGCCGCTCTACATCATGTATCCGAAGGTGGTGGGCGCGAACGCCACGCCGATCGCCTTCGCCGAGGTGTACCTCGCGCTGCAGAACAAGACCGTCGATGCGCAGGAGAACCCGCTGCCCACGATCTTCGCGAAAAAGTTCT
Organism: Burkholderiales bacterium; assembly: GCA_036394655.1. Lineage (GTDB taxonomy): Bacteria > Pseudomonadota > Gammaproteobacteria > Burkholderiales > SG8-39 > SCGC-AG-212-J23. The sequence goes on along the minus strand of DASWER010000353.1, from coordinate 1,664 downwards.
ACGAGGTACAGAGCCACGTCAACCTGACCGGCCACATCACCGAGATGCTGCTCACGATCGTCGGCGGGCACGTCTGGACCAAGCTGTCGGAGGCCGAGAAGCAGACCTTTGAAGCCGTGTTCAAGGAAGCGGCGGAGAAATCGAACGTCGAGATCGCGCAATCCGAGCAGCAGCTGGTCACCGACTTCGCCACCAAGTACGGCAAGACCGTGGTGAAGTCCGATCGCGAAGCGTTCAAGAAAGTCTTCGCGCCGTTCCTCGTCGCCAAGGACGTGCCTTGGGACAAGGCGCTCTACGACAAGGTGCAGGCCATCCGGTAGTGGCGACCAAAAAACCCGTTCGTCGCAGCGTCCAGTGGTTCGGGCGCCAGGACATCTACGGCTTCATCTATCGCAGCTGGGTGAGGAACCGCGGCGTGCCGAACGACCAGTTCGACGGCCGCCCGGTGATCGGCATCTGCAACACCTGGTCGGAGCTGACGCCGTGCAACACGCACTTCCGCGTGCTGGCCGAGCACGTGCGCAACGGCGTGCTGGAGGCCGGCGGTTTCCCGCTCGAGTTTCCGGTGATGTCGCTCGGCGAGACGCTGCTCAGGCCGACCGCGATGCTCTATCGCAACCTCGCCAGCATGGACGCCGAAGAATCGATCCGCGGCAATCCGCTCGATGGCGTGGTGCTGCTCGGCGGCTGCGACAAGACCACGCCGTCGATCCTGATGGGCGCGGCGAGCGTCGACATCCCGACGATCTTCGTCTCCGGCGGGCCGATGCTTTCCGGCAAGTATCGCGGCACCGACATCGGCTCGGGCACCAATACCTGGTCGATGTCGGAGGACCTGCGCGCCGGCAAGATCACGCTGCACGAGTTCCACGAAGCCGAGTCGTGCATGCACCGCTCGCACGGCCACTGCATGACGATGGGCACCGCCTCGACCATGGCCTCGATGGTGGAAGCGCTCGGCGTCGCCCTGCCCGGCAACGCCGCCTATCCGGCGGTCGACGCGCGCCGCAACGTGCTGGCGCGCACGGCCGGGCGGCGCATCGTGGATCTCGTCAAACAGGATGTGCGCCTGTCTCGCATCCTGACGAAGCCGGCATTCGAGAACGCGATCCGCGCCAACGCCGCCATCGGCGGCTCGACCAACGCGGTGATCCACCTGATCGCGATCGCGCGGCGCATCGGCGTCGAGCTCGGCCTGGACGACTGGGACCGCGTCGGCCAGGGCGTGCACACGCTGGTCAACCTGATGCCGAACGGCAAGTACCTGATGGAGGACTTCTGCTACGCCGGCGGCCTGCCCGCGGTGCTGCGCGAGCTCGGAGAGGCTGGTCTTTTAAATAAAGATTGTTTGACGGTGAACGGCAGCACCCTCTGGGAGAACAACAAGAACGCCGAGTGCTGGAACCGCGACGTCATCCACACGTTCAAGAGCCCGTTCAAGAAGAACACCGGCATCGCGGTGCTGCGCGGCAACCTCTGCCCTGACGGCGCCATCATCAAGCCCTCGGCGGCGACGCCGAAGCTGATGAAGCACCGCGGCCGCGCGGTGGTGTTCGAGAACATCGAGGACTTCCACCGTCGCATCGACGATCCGAAGCTCGACATCGACGAGAGCTGCGTGATGGTGCTGAAGAACTGCGGCCCGAAGGGCTACCCGGGCATGG
>DASWER010000352.1:0-1796 GCA_036394655.1 Burkholderiales bacterium | reverse complement strand
GCGGCGCCATAACCCGATGTCGATTTGGCGGTTCGCCGAACGACTATGGGGGTGAACCGCCAAATTCAAGGAGATAGGCTGATGAAAGTCCAATACGGCTGGGTGATCGTCGCGATCGGCGCCCTCATGAGCTGCGTGTCGGTCGGCGCCATGATGTCGCTCGCCGTCTTCCTCCAGCCGATCACGCAAGCGACCGGCTGGACGCGCGCGGGCGTCTCCAGCGCCATGACGCTCAACTTCCTCATCATGGGCGCCGCGGGCTTCGCCTGGGGCGCGGTCAACGACCGGTTCGGCACGCGGCCGGTGGTGCTCGCGGGTGCCGTGCTCCTCGGCCTCGGGCTGGTGCTCGCCAGCCGCGCCGCGAGCCAGACGCAGTTCCTGCTCGCGTACGGGGTGGTCGTCGGTCTCTCGGCCGGCAGCTTCATCGTGCCGATGATGACGGCCGTCAGCGCATGGCTGCCGAATCGTCGTAGCCTGGCGGTGTCCCTCGTCTCGGCCGGGATCGGCGTGGCGCCGATGACGGTCTCGCCGTTCGCCGCGTGGCTGCTGCAGAACACCGACTGGCGCAGCGCGCAGCTCACCATCGGCCTTGTGGTGTGGGTGCTCCTGATCCCCGCCGCTCTTTTCGTGCGGCGCACCCCGCGCGGTGAAATGGACCCGTCCAGCGCCACCGGCCAGCCGCCGATGGCCGTCGGCGCGGCGCTGCGCTCCACGCCGTTCATCGTGCTCGCGGCGACGTTCTTCGCCTGCTGCGCCACGCATGCCGGGCCGATCTTCCACACCATCAGCTATGCCATGGTGTGCGGCATCTCCTCGCTTGCCGCGGTCTCGATCTACAGCCTCGAGGGCCTGGCCGGGCTGGGCGGCCGGATCGCCTTCGGCCTGGCGGGCGATCGCTTCGGCGCCCGGCGCGTGCTGATGGCCGGCCTGCTGGTCCAGGCGCTCGCCGCCGGCAGCTTCATGTTTGCGCAGCGGCTCGGCGAGTTCTATGCGGTCGCGGCGGTGTTCGGCTTCGCCTACGGCGGTGTCATGCCGCTCTATGCGGTGCTCGCGCGCGATTACTTCGGCCAGCAGATCATGGGCACCGTGCTCGGCGCGGCGGCGATGGTATCGAGCCTCGGCATGGCCATCGGCCCGTGGATCGGCGGCTGGCTCTTCGACAGGTTCGGCAGCTATGCACCGATGTACATCTACTCATTCGCCATCGGCCTCGCCGCCGTGGCGATCGCGTTCGCCTTCCCGCCGCCGCTTACGCGCCCCACCGGGCTTCAGCCTGCGTAAAATCGCGCCATGAACCCCGCTCCCGGTTTCAAGAAGCGCCCCGACCATCGCATCGTGACCAAGCCCGCCGGCCAGCGCGTGCAGGTCAAGCTCAACGGCCAGCTGATCGCCGACAGCGGCGATGCGCTGCTGCTCGAGGAGGGCACGTACGCGCCGGTCTACTACTTCCCGCGCAAGGACGTGAAGATGGACCGGCTGGTGCGCTCGAGCCACAGCACGCATTGCCCGTTCAAGGGCGACGCCTCGTACTACTCCTTCAAGGACGGCGCCGAGAACGCCGTCTGGACCTACGAGACGCCGTTCGACGAGATGCTGGCGATCAGGGAGCTGCTCGCGTTCTACCCGGACAAGGTCGAGATCAAAGCGCTCTGATAGAGCTTGCGGGATCCAGCCCTGCGCGTGCGCTGCACCTTCGGCTTCGCGATCCTCGTTCTCTCGAGCGTCGCGCTCGCCCAGCAGGCGCTGCCCGACCTGGGATCTTCAGCGTCGGATGCAGACAGCCGCGCGAAGAGCTA
>DASWER010000351.1:0-4168 GCA_036394655.1 Burkholderiales bacterium | reverse complement strand
TTCGCGTCCATCACGCCGATGTCGCCGGTGTGCAGAAAGCCGTCGGGCCCGAGCACCTGGGCGGTTTCGTCGGCGCGCTGCCAGTAGCCCGCCATCACCTGGGGGCCATGGATGCAGATCTCACCCGGCTCGCCGAGCGCTACCGGCCGGTTCGCGTCGTCGCGCAGCTCGATGTCGGTCGAAGGCATCGGCACGCCGATCGCGCCGCTGTACTCGGCAAGGTCGAGCGGATTGGCGGTCGCCGCGGGCGCGGTCTCGGTGAGGCCGTAGCCCTCGATCAGCGTGGTGCCGGTCACCTGCTTCCAGCGCTCGGCCACCGCCTTCTGCACCGCCATGCCGCCGCCGAGCGCAAATCGCAGGTGCGAGAAATCGATTTTGGCGAAGTCGGGATGATTGAGCAGCGCATTGAAGAGCGTGTTGACGCCGCTGATCATGGTGAACTTCTGCTTGGCAAGCTCTTTGACGAACCCCGGGATGTCGCGCGGGTTGGTGATCAGGATGTTCTCGCCGCCGACCACCATCATGTTCAGGCAGTTCACGGTGAGCGAGAAGATGTGATAGAGCGGCAGCGCGGTGATGATGATCGGCCGCTCGCCATCCATCGCCGGCTCGAGCCAGGCCTTGTATTGCAGCAGCGCCGCGATGACGTTGCGATGCAGCAGCATCGCGCCTTTGGACACGCCGGTGGTGCCGCCGGTGTATTGCAGGAAGGCGAGGTCATCATGGGTGAGCGCAGGCGTCGCCAGCTTGGCGCGCGCGCCTTCGGCGAGCGCCTGCTTGAAGGTCACCGCGCCGGGCAAATCGTACGCCGGCACCATCTTCTTCACCTTGCGCACCACCAGATTCACCACCAGGCCCTTGAGCCCGAGCATCTCGCCGAGCGAAGTCACCACCACGTGCTTGAGCGGCGTTCGCGCGCGCACCTGCTCGAGCACGGCGGCAAAGTTCTCGAGGATCACGATCGCTTCGGCGCCCGAGTCCTTGAGCTGGTGCTCGAGCTCGCGGGCGGTGTAGAGCGGGTTGACGTTGACCACCACGCAGCCGGCACGCAGCGTGCCGAACATCGCGATCGGGTACTGCAGGCAGTTCGGCATCATGAGCGCGACGCGCGTGCCCTTCTGCAGGCCTTTCGACTGCAGCCACGCGCCGAAATTGCGTGCCAGCGCATCCAGCTCCGAGAAGCGCAGCGTCTTGCCCATGTTGGTGAACGCCGGCCGGTCGCCGAATTCGCGGATGCTCTTCTCGAACAGCTCGACCAGCGAGCCGTACTGGCGCGTGTCGATCTCGGCGGGAACGCCGGGCGGATAACTCTTCAGCCAGATGCGCTCCATGTCTCCCCCTTTGACCTTAGGCCTTGTCTCGGCTGATTCTAGCCACCATTGGCGCGGCAAGACATCCCGCGCCTATGGCAGCGTAGCCTGCTATCCAGGCGATCGGCGCGCTTGCGCCGCCGGCCATGTCGAGTGCCGCGCCGAATAGCACCGGCCCCAGTAGGCCGCCGCCGAAGCCCACCAGCGAATAAAGACCCATCGCCGCACCGCGCAACTCCGCAGGCGCCGCCGCGACCAGGCCGGCCGTAAGCGTGCCCGATTCAGCCATCACCAGCATCGAATAAATGATGAGCAGGGCGAGTACCAGCCCCCAATGCCAAGCTGCAGCGCTGCCGAGGAGCACGCCGCAGCTGCCGGATGCGGCCATCACCAGCAGGATCCAGCGCCGCCGCCCGATGCGCAGCGCGACCTCGTTGCCGAGAATCGATGCCGGCACCGCGAGCAAGTTCACCACGGCGGCGATGGCGGCGGCCGGCCAGAGAAACGTACTGCCCTCGTGCAGACTCATCGCGTACACCAGGAACGCCACCATCCAGGCGCGCGAGCCGAAGAGCTCGAGGCAATGCGCCATGTAGCCGAACGTATAGCCGGCACTCGCACGATCGGCGAGCACGCGTTGCCACGCGCGCACAGGAAAGAGCGTGTGCACGGACCAGGGTCCGCCGTGCGGTCGAGCACCGCCGACGAAAAACAGCACCAGCATGCCTGCGGCCAGCGGGCCAAGCGCGCTGACCACGAAGGCTGAGCGCCAGCCATGGCTCGACGCCAGGAGGCCGGCCAGCGCCAGGGAGAGCGCGGTGCCGATGCCAAAGAACGAGGTGTAGAACGCGACATACCGGCTCTGCGATGGCCCGGAGACGCGATCCGAAAGCAGGCGCAGGCCCGGCATATAGGTCGCGGCAATGCCGACCCCGAGCAGCACCTGGAAGGCAACGGCGCTGGCGAATCCTTTGGCGAGAAAGCCGAAGCCGGCGGCGGCCGCGGCGGCGAACACGCTGCCGGCGAAGTACACCTTGCGCGCGTCCACGCGATCGGTGAGCGCAGTCCAGAGCGACACCGTGGCGATATACCCGGCGAAGAACATGCCGCTCACGATGCCCGCCTCGGAGTTCGACATGCGCCACTCGTCGCGCAGCTCCGGCAGCAGCGCGGCGTAGGTCGAGAAGCCCAGCATCGACAGGATGTGGGCGGCGAGCAGCAGGTAAACCGCGTTCAGCGGTTCTTGAAGCTCGGCTTGCGCTTCTCCAGGAAGGCGGCCATGCCTTCCTTCTGGTCGGCGAGCGCGAACTGCGAGTGGAACAGGCGCCGCTCGAACAGCACGCCTTCGGCGAGCGAGCTTTCGTAGGCGCGGTTGATCGACTCCTTGATCATCATCACCACCGGAAGCGAGTAGCCGGCGATCTTTTCCGCCACGCCGAGCGCCTCTTCCATCAGCTTGTCCGCCGGCACCACGCGCGACACGAGGCCCGCGCGTTCGGCCTCCTGCGCATCCATCATGCGCGCGGTGAGGCAAAGATCCATCGCCTTCGCTTTGCCGACGGCGCGCGGCAGACGCTGCGTGCCGCCCGCGCCCGGCATGATGCCGAGATTGATCTCGGGCTGTCCGAAACGCGCGTTGTCGGCGGCGATCACGATGTCACACATCATCGCGAGCTCGTTGCCGCCGCCGAGCGCATAGCCGGCTACCGCGGCGATCACCGGCTTGCGGATGCGCCGGATGTGCTCCCAGTCGCGCGTGATGTAGTCCGCCATGAAGGCGTCCATGTAGCTGTAGTCCTTCATCACACCGATATCGGCGCCGGCGGCGAACGCTTTCTCGCTGCCGGTGATGACCATGGCGCCGACGCCCTCGTTCACGTCATAGCCTTGGAGCGCGGCGCCGAGCTCCTGCATCAGCTGCGGATTGAGCGCATTCAGCTGCTTCGGCCGGTTGAGCGTGACGACACCGACGCGTCCCTTCTGCTCGGTGCTGATCAGTTCATAGCTCACGGGCATGGCAGAATTCTAACCCCATGCCCTCGGTGCTCGTCTCGGTCGAAGCCGGCGTTGCGACCATCACGCTCAATCGCCCGGGGAAGCTGAACGCCCTGAATCCGGAGATGCATCAGCTGCTGCGCGCAGCGCTCGAGCGGGCAAGCGACGAGCCGGCGATCCGCGCTGTGCTGCTCACTGCAGCAGGCCGCGGCTTCTGCACCGGCCAGGATCTCGCCGAGCGCGACGTCAGCGCCGGCGCACCGGCCATCGATCTTTCGGTTTCGCTCGGCTCGCACTACAACCCGCTCGTGCGTCGCATGCGCGCGCTGCCCAAGCCGATCGTCTGCGCAGTGAACGGCGTCGCCGCCGGCGCCGGCGCGAGCATTGCGCTCGCCTGCGACCTCGTGATTGCGGCGCGCTCGGCGAGCTTCATCCAGTCCTTCTCGAAGATCGGTCTCGTACCCGATGCCGGCGGCAGCTACTTCCTGCCGCGGCTCGTCGGCAACGCGCGCGCCATGGGGCTCGCGCTGCTCGCCGAGAAGCTGGGCGCCGAGCAAGCTGCGCAGTGGGGCCTCATCTGGAAAGTGGTCGATGACGCGGTGCTCGCCGAAGAAGCGCGCGCGCTCTGCGCCACCCTCGCCAACGGGCCCACCAGGGGCTATGGCCTGCTCAAGCAGGCGCTGTACGCCTCCGCGGGAAATTCTCTCGATGCGCAGCTCGAGCTCGAGCGCGACCTGCAGCGCGAGGCCGGACTGACCGAGGACTACCGCGAGGGCGTAAGCGCGTTCAAGGAGAAGCGCCAGGCGCGCTTCAAGGGCAAATGAACAAGCAGGCGCTCGCCGAGGAGATTTTGCGGCGGTTCG
>DASWER010000350.1:0-5749 GCA_036394655.1 Burkholderiales bacterium | reverse complement strand
CGGCAACGACACGCTCGACGGCGGCACCGGAAACGACCGCCTGATCGGCGATGACAGGCTGCGCATCGCCGGCGTGCGCCTCGAGAACGGCGCCGGGGCTCGCGCGCTGCAGATCGACGGCTTGATCTGGGATCTCGATGCCGCGGGCGGGAACGACACGCTCCTCGGCGGCGACGGCGACGACGTCCTGATCGGCGATCATGAGCTGGCGCTCGCGGCGGCGGTGATCGATTCCTCGGCGATTGCCACCGTGAGCGTGGCGCTGAACGAGCTCGCCGACCATATCGGGCTCGGTGCCGGCGCGGACGTGCTCGACGGCGGCGCCGGCAACGACGTGCTGGTCGGCGACCATGTCGCCTCGATCGCCGCGGTCTACGACACGCGCATCGCCGTCGGCTCGCCCACCGGCGTGCTGACCCTGCAGGTTACGCAGCTCGTCGACCGGCTGGAGTTGAAGGCCGCCGTGGACGATCTGCGCGGCGGCGCGGGCGACGACCTGCTGATCGGCGACAGCCAGAGCATCACCTCGGCTGCCACGGTGGCCGGCGTGCAGCTCACCGGCACACGCCTCATCGACAACCTCGACATCCGCGCCGAGAAGGACAAGCTGCGCGGCGGTAACGACAACGACACGCTCGTCGGCGACAACGACACCACGCTGATCGGCTCGGCCTCGGGACTCGCGCGGCTGGTCGAGGCGCTGGCGGTCCAGGCCGGCACCGACGACCTGAACGGCGAGCTCGGCAGCAACGTCATCGAGCAGGGCAACCGCGCGTCGACGCCGACCGGCCTGGCGAAGAGCGTGAGCATCGCCTCGCGCGGCACCGGCACGCCGTCGGCGCCGAGCATCGACTGGAACGGGCGTCTCGCCGATGGCGGCGCGAAACCGAGCGCGGCGTCGTGGCTCGAGAGCTTCGTCAACCGCCTGGCGCGCACGCCGGCCGACGACCCCAACAGCCGGATCAAGATCAAGCTCTAGCGCGGGTCTCGGCTTCGTCTTCCGGCCGCGGCGCCAGCGCCGCTTCCGAGGCCAGCAGCTGCGCAATGTCGCGCCGCCCCTGCTCGGTGAGCGCGATCAGTTTCTTGATGTCGTGGCGGTGCGGCGCGCTCTCGGCGATCTGGCGCTCGTCGTACTCCCGGAACCGCTCGATGATGCGCTGCGCATTGTCAGGCTCATATCCCAGCGCGACGAGCAGCTTCGAGGCCGCCTCGAGCGCCGAGGCGAACACTTCGCGGACTACCGGAATGCCGAGCTCCGCGTACTCGTAGGCATCGGTGCGGCCGTGCGCGCGCACGATGAGCTGCAGCCCCGGGAAGCGCCGGCGCAGGCGCTTCACCATCTGCATCGCGGCGATGGGATTGTCGATGGCGACGACCAGCAGCCTGGCGTGCGCCACGCCCGCCGACTCGAGCAGGTCCATGCGCGTCGCGTCGCCGTAGTACGCCTTCCAGCCGTAGCGGCGCACGGTCTCGATCTGCGTCGGGTCATGGTCGATGACCGTGGCGTCGATGCCGAGGCCGCGCAGCACGCGCGTCACCACCTGCCCGAAGCGGCCGAAGCCGGCGATGATCACCGGGTTCGACTCGCGGATGCCGTCGGCGGCGCGCTCCTCGCGCGCGCCCAGCCGTGGCACGACGAAGCGCTGGTAGAGCATCATCAGCGGCGGCGTGGTGAGCATCGAGGTGGCCACCACCGCGTTCAGCAGTGCGATGGTCGCGGGCGGCAGCACGTTGGCCGCCGCGGTGAACAGCACGAACGCGAACTCGCCGACCTGCGACAGCGCCACGGCGAACAGTCCCGCATCGCCGCCGCCGCAATAACCGAATTGGCGCGCGCCGAGGAACAGCACCACGATCTTCAGCGCGACCAGCCCCAGGGTGAGCGCCAGGATCACGTGCGGGATGCGCGCGAACAGCGACAGGTCGACCGACATGCCGACCGCCATGAAGAACAGGCCGAGCAGCAGGCCCTTGAACGGATCGATGTCGAGCTCGAGCTCGTGGCGGTATTCGCTTTCGGCGAGCAGCACGCCGGCGAGGAAGGCGCCGAGCGCCATCGACAGCCCGACCGCCTCCGCGAGCACCGCGGTGCCGAGCACCAGGAACAGCGAGAAGCCGACGAACACCTCGCGCAGCCGCGTCTCGGCGATGTAGCGCAGCACCGGGCGCACCAGCAGCCGCCCGCCGAGGATCAGCGCCACGATGAAGCCGAGCGCCCGCGCGGCGTCGGTCCAGTGGAATGTTTCGGCCTCGCCGCCGAGGAAGGCGAGCACCAGGAGCAGCGGGATCACGGCCAGGTCCTGGAACAGCAGCACCGCGAACGAGGCCTGGCCGCCCGGTGTCGGCAGCAGGTTCTTCTCCCGCAGGAGCGCGAGGCCGATCGCGGTCGACGACATCGCGAGTCCCATGCCGGCGACCAGCCCCACCTTGAGCGTCTGACCGAGCGCGAGCGCGATCGCCGCGACCGCGGCGGTGGTCGCAACAAGCTGCAGCGTGCCCAGGCCGAAGATCGCGCGGCGCAGCGCCCACACGCGCGCCGCGTTGAGCTCCAGGCCGACCAAAAACAAAAGCAGCACGATGCCGATCTCGGCGAACTGCAGCACCGTGTGCGGCTCGGTGATCAGGCGCAGGCCCGAAGGGCCGATGACGATGCCGGCGACGAGATAGCCGAGCACCGAGCCCGCGCCGAGCCGCGTGAAGATCGGCACCGCGATGACGCCGGCGCCGAGGTAGATGAGGGCCTGCAGGATAAAGCTGTCGGTGTCCATGGTTAGAATGTTCGCATGGAACAGAAACCCGTCGAGGCCGGGCAATTCAAGACCGGCATGCGTACGCTGGCGGGCGCGGTGAACATCATCACCAGCATGCACGCCGGACATCGCTACGGCATGACGGCGACCGCGGTGTGCTCGGCGAGCGCCGAGCCGCCGACGGTGCTCGCGTGCGTCAACAAGCTCGCCACCACGCACAACGCGGTGGCGAAGAGCAAGGTGTTCTGCGTCAACGTGCTGCGCGCGGAAGACTGGGAGCTCTCGACCACCTTCAGCGGCGGCCAGAGCGGCGAGAACCGCTTCAAGTCGCGCAACTGGACGCGCCTTGCCACCGGCTCGCCGGTGCTGATCGATGCGCTGGTGTCGTTCGACTGCCACGTGGTGAAGACGCTGGCGCACGGCTCGCACACCATCTTCCTCGGCGAGGTCGAGCAGATCCTCATCGGCCAGAAGGGCAAGCCGCTGCTCTATTCCGACGGCCAGTACGCCAAGCTCGCCTCCCTCACACTGGGCGAGCCACTCCCAGAAGGGTTGGATTACTGGGGCTTCTAGCGCTGGACCGGCCGCATTACGACAGACGCCTGGCGGTGGTGGTGGGGGCGAATTTCCTCGCCATCGCCGCGCGCATGAGCCTGGTCCAGTTCCTCGGCATCTACTTCGTGCATCGCGCGGGGATCGACGTCACCACCGTCGGTCTCGGTTTCCTCTGCGAAAACCTTGCGCGCGGCCTGCTTGCTCCGATGTTCGGCGCGATGTCGGATCGCATTGGCCGCCGCGCGCTGCTCCTTACCGCCGCGCTGTCCACCGCGATCGTGCTGCCGTGCTTCCTGCTGGTGACGACCCCGGCGTCCCTGCTCCTCTGGAGCCTGCTGCTCGGCATCACCGGCGCGGTGAACATGCCGGTGGCGAGCGCGCTCTTGCTCGATCTCGCGCCGCCCGAGCGGCGCCAGTCGGTGCTCGCGCTCAACTACACCGTGATGAGCGTCGCCTATACGCTCGGCGTGGTGCCGGCCGGTTATATCGCGCAGCAGGGCTATCACCTGCTCGCGGCGCTCAGCGCGGCGGGCTACGTGCTGGTCGCGGCGCTCTATGCCGTGGCGCTGCGCGGCCCGCTGCCGATGGAAAAGGGCGCCGCCGGATCGAGCATGGCGCGCGACACGCTCTCGGCCTTCCTCGACCGGCGCTTCGCGCTTTTCGCCAGCATCGCCTTCGTCTTCCCGCTCAGCATGGGTCTGCTGGTGACGGTATCGCCGCTCTATGGCGTCGAGCGCGGCCTCGGCGAGGGCTACATCGGCCTGGTGCTCGGCGCGAACAGCATCCTGGTCGCGGTGCTCGCCATCCCGGTCGCGACGCGCATCGAGGCGCAAGGGCCATTTCGGCTCCTCGGCGCCGCGGCCGCCATCGTCGCCGGCGCGCTCGCCTGCTATGCGCTGATCCAGGGCGCGGGAATGGCGTTGCTCGTCGGCACCATCGTCTACAGCTTTGGCGAGATCATCTTCAGCTCCGCCGTGCCGGCCGCGGTGGCGCGCCTCGCGCCGCCCGGCCGCCGCGGCGCCTACCAGGGCAGCTGGACCCTGGTCGCTTCGCTCAGCATGGGGAGCGCGCTGCTCCTGAGCGGGCTGATCAGCAAGGCAAGCAGCTGGGAGGCCGTGTGGCTCGCCTTCGCGGTCCTCACCGCCGCTGCGGCGGTGGCGCTCTTCGCGCTAAGAAAGCGGTTTCTTAATTAAGGCGCGGCGGGCGCTGATGCACGAGCTCGAACTCGGCGATCAGCTTGCGCTGGCGCGGCTCGGGGTCGTAGGTGATTTCCCAGTTGAAGTGCGTGGCGTCGGAGGTGGCGCCGACGTAGACGACCTCATCGTCGTCCCACAGCTCGAAGACGCCGGGCGTATCCGGCGCGATCGCGACAAGCGTCGGCGAGCACGAGCCACTTCGGGCTCCTGATCGCCATGGCGCATAGCATGCGCCGTCTGCCTTGCACGACCCTGAAGGGTTTCGCCACGCCGTCGTCCTCAGAAGACATAAGCGGCGGTGATGCCTCCGCCCCAGTCGGGGCTGCCGCGCGAGAAGCCTTTCAGTGCATAGAGCTGCGAGCGCCAGTTGCCCTCCAGCCGGTGCGACCAGAAGGCCGTCAGCTCGCGCTGCGGCGCGGGCGCGGGATTGCCGGCCTGGCGCAGGTCGAAGGCGACGCCGATGGTGTCGCCGCCATCGATGCGCTGCAAGGCGCCGACGCCGAAGTTCAGCACGTTGTCGAAATTCGCGATCGGCGAGTCGCCGAACATGGTGTAGCCGACGGCGCCGAAGATCGTGCTGCGCCCGATGCCCTGGAAGGCGTCGACCTGCACCGCGACATCGTTGCTGCCGGTGCCGAGGCCCTGGTTCTCGTCGCCGGTCGCGAACTTGAGCTTGCCGCTGAGTCCGACGCCGGAGCGGTTGGCGCTGCCGCCCGAATACAAGGTGTAGGTCGCCGACGCCGTCGCGTCGCCGAGGCCGCTCACGCTGCGCCGGTCGTTCTGCGTCCGGCTGCGCAGCAGGTTGTCGAGAATGCTGCGGTTCTCGACACGGCCGACACCCGGGAAGACCGCGCTCGGTCCGCTGATGCGCAGGTACGGCAGCGTCGCGCGCAAAGTCCAGGGCTCGCTCTCATAGCGGGCAGTGAGCGGGACCGTGAGGATGTGCGTGCTCTCGGAGCCGCCGTAGGTACCGCTGGTGAAATTCACGCCGCTGCCGAGGGCGAGCTCGCCCTCAGCGCCGAGCGCCGCCCGCGCGAGGCACAGCGCGAGGACTGCAAGGGGGCAGCGCATCAGCGGCCGTGGCGCTCGGGTTTTTCCGGCCGCTCTGGGCGCTCGGGCCGCTCGGCGCGGTCCTGGCGCGCGAGGCGTTCATGGCGCTCGGCGCGCATCGCGTCGCCCACCTTGATGCCCATGCTGTGGGCGATCTGGCCCCAGCCTTTGCCTTCGGCGCGCAGCGCGAGAACGCCC
>DASWER010000349.1:0-4707 GCA_036394655.1 Burkholderiales bacterium | reverse complement strand
GTGGCGGGCCGCGTGCCGTCGCGGAACCCTTTCATCTTGGCCACGATGTCGTCCTTCGGCAGGCCGGCGAGCGAAGCCACCTCCTGCGTGACGCTGCGGCCGTCGGTGCCGTGGCAGCTGGCGCAGGTGGCCGCGAGGCTGCGCGCGGCGGGGCTCTCCTGTGCGGCGGCGCCAAGCGGTACCGCAGCCAGCGCTGCGGCGATGAGCATGTAGCGGGTCATGGGTCCTCCCGGGGAAAGCGTACTGCCGGGCGCCCAAAAAGCAAAGGCCGTCGCTAGGAAAAAGCGGCGGCCTTTTGCTGGAGTGAACCGACGCTCAGGCGACCGGGGCGGCTTCCTCTTCGAAGGCGAGCTTGATCTTCTCGTCCTCGCCGATGTCGATGGCGACCTTGCCGCCGTGCTGCAGCCGGCCGAAGAGCAGCTCGTCGGCGAGCGCGCGGCGGATGGTGTCCTGGATCAGGCGCGCCATCGGGCGCGCGCCCATCAGCGGGTCGAAGCCCTTCTTCGCCAGATGCGCCTTCAGCGCGTCGGTGAAGCTCGCCTCGACCTTCTTCTCGGCGAGCTGCTCGTCGAGCTGCATCAGGAACTTCTCGACCACCAGCATGATGGTCTTCTCGTCGAGCGCGCCGAAGGAGATCACCGCGTCGAGCCGGTTCCTGAACTCCGGCGTGAACATGCGCTTGATCGCTTCCATCTCGTCACCCATCTTCGCCGAGGGCGTAAAGCCCATCTGGGTGCGCGCGAGCGACTCGGCGCCGGCGTTGGTGGTCATGACGATGCAGACGTTGCGGAAGTCGGCCTTGCGGCCGTTGTTGTCGGTCAGCGTGCCGTGATCCATCACCTGCAGCAGCACGTTGAAGATGTCCGGGTGCGCCTTCTCGATCTCGTCGAGCAGCAGCACCGAGTAGGGCTTCTTCGTGATCTGCTCGGTCAGCAGGCCGCCCTGCTCGAAGCCGACGTATCCCGGCGGCGCGCCGATCAGGCGGCTGACGGCGTGGCGCTCCATGTACTCCGACATGTCGAAGCGGATGAGCTCGATGCCCATGCAGTAGGCGAGCTGGCGCGCCACCTCGGTCTTGCCGACGCCCGTGGGGCCGGAGAACAGGAAGTTGCCGATCGGCTTCTGCGGATTGCCCAGGCCCGAGCGCGCCATCTTGATGGCGGAGGAGAGCGCGTCGATCGCGCGGTCCTGGCCGAAGACCACCGCCTTGAGGTCGCGATCCAGGTTGGCGAGCGCGCTGCGATCGTCGGAGGAGACGCTGCGCGGCGGGATGCGCGCAATCTTGGCGATGATCTCCTCGATCTCGGCCTTGCCGATGATGCGCTTCTGCTTGGCCTTGGGCGCAATCCTCTGCGCGGCGCCGGCCTCGTCGATCACGTCGATCGCCTTGTCGGGCAGGTGCCGGTCGTTGATGTAGCGCGCGGAGAGCTCCGCGGCCGTGGTCAACGCGTTAGCGGTGTACTTGACGCTGTGGTGGGCCTCGAAGCGGGTTTTCAGGCCCTTGAGAATCTCCACGGTCTCGTCGACCGAGGGCTCGACCACATCGATCTTCTGGAAGCGCCGCGACAGGGCGTGGTCCTTCTCGAACACGCCGCGGTACTCGTTGTAGGTGGTGGCGCCGATGCACTTCAGCTGGCCGGTGGAAAGCACCGGCTTCAGCAGGTTCGAGGCGTCGAGCGTGCCGCCCGAGGCGGCGCCGGCGCCGATCACGGTGTGGATCTCGTCGATGAACAGGATCGCGTTGGGATTGTCGACCAGCTGCTTCAGCACCGCCTTCAGGCGCTGCTCGAAGTCGCCGCGATACTTGGTGCCGGCCAGCAACGCGCCCATGTCCAGGGCGTACACGGTGCACTTCGCCAGCAGGTCGGGCACGTTGCCTTCGACGATGCGGCGCGCCAGGCCCTCCGCGATCGCGGTCTTGCCGACGCCGGCTTCGCCGACGAGCAGCGGGTTGTTCTTGCGGCGGCGGCACAGCGTCTGCACCACGCGCTCGAGCTCCCTGTCGCGGCCGATCAGGGGATCGATCTTGCCGGCGAGCGCTAGCGCGTTCAGGTTCTGCGTGTAGTTGTCCAGCGGGCTGTTGGAGGTCTCGGCCTGGCCTTCCTGGTCGGCCTCCTGGTCGGTCTTGCCCTGGTGCGCCTGCGGCGTCTTGGTGATGCCGTGCGAGATGTAGTTGACGACATCGAGCCGCGCGATGCCCTGCTGCTGCAGGAAGTACACCGCGTGCGAGTCCTTCTCGCCGAAGATCGCTACCAGCACGTTGGCACCGGTCACTTCCTTCTTGCCCGAGGACTGGACGTGCAGGATGGCGCGCTGGATGACGCGCTGGAAGCCGAGCGTGGGCTGCGTGTCGACTTCGCGGTCTGCCGCGATGCGCGGCGTCTGCTCGGCGATGTGCTGCGTAAGGTTCTTGCGCAGCTCGTCCATGTTGGCGCCGCAGGCGCGCAGCACTTCGGCCGCGGTCGGGTTGTCGAGCAGGGCGAGCAGCAGGTGCTCGACCGTAATGAACTCGTGGCGTTTCTGGCGGGCTTCCACGAACGCCATGTGCAGGCTGACTTCGAGTTCCTGGGCAATCATTCTGTTTCCTTACCTTTCACTTTCTACTACGTCTCCTCCATTACGCACTGTAGCGGATGCTGATGCTTCCGGGAGTATGCCGCGACTTGCTGCACCTTGGTGGTGGCAACGTCGCGCGGATAAACCCCACAGATGCCAATGCCATCGCGGTGCACCTTCAGCATCACCTGGGTGGCCCGCTCCCGGGTCATGCCGAAGAACTTCTGCAGCACCACTACTACGAACTCCATCGGCGTGTAGTCATCGTTCAGGAGCATGACCTTGAACATCGGCGGAGGCTTCAGCTTGCTGCGCTGCGCCTCGAGTAGGGTGTCGTCCTTTTGCTGCGCCATGCCGCCGCTACGCGCCCCGTGCCCCCCAGCAAATCTGACAGCTCCCGCGATACCCAGTTCCTCGTAGCTATCGTACGCAATGTGGGGGGGCGGTGCAATGCGGCGGACAGCACCGAGCGGCGCGGATTACGTGCCTTTTCACGGTCTTGCGTGCGCGCAACAGCTTCCGGCACGGCCCTTGACGACGCTTGTAGCGACGCGTAAAAGGCGGGCTGTGTTTGGAGTCAGGCTGTCTGTTTCGCCAGAGCGGGGCGGGGTCGTGAAGTTCCAGGCATGGCTCGGGATCATGGACTTCGACGACGTGGCCCGGTAGCTCAAATCAACGGCAACAGGGAGACAGCATGGCAACAGGCACCGTGAAGTGGTTCAACGACGCGAAGGGCTATGGTTTCATTACGCCCGACGACGGCAGCGAGGACTTGTTCGCGCACTTCTCCGCGATCAACATGTCCGGCTTCAAGACCCTCAAGGAGGGCCAGAAGGTCAGCTTCGACGTGGTGCAGGGGCCCAAGGGCAAGCAGGCCTCCAACATCCAGAAGTCGGGGTAAGCGCTGCGCTAAGGAATTGAAAGGCCGCTCGCGGGCGGCCTTTTTTATCGGAAGTTGTACTGCAGCTTAAGCCCGATGGTATTGACCGTGCTCGCCGGCTGGAACAACAGGCAGCTGCTCGCGGGACATGCCGCGCCGGTGGTGCGCACCGCGGCCGACTCGCCGAAGCGGTAGCTGTCGTAATAGAGGATCCCGCTCCAGTTTGGGGTAAAGCGGTAGCCGCCCTGGGCGTACAGGCTGGGCTGGCCTTTCGGCTCGAGGCGCGGATTCTGGTCGAACCCGAGCTCCTGGAGGTGCGCGTTCTCGGCCACGTAGAGCGGCAGCTTGACGCCGCCGCCGCCGAACCAGCCCTGGGCCGCGCGCGGGTCGAAGTTCACCCCCAGTCGCAGGAACACGACGCCGTAGTCCTCTTTCTGATCCGGCAGGATGTTGCGCTCCCAGTAATCCAGGCCCAGGCCGCCCACGAACTCCACGCCCAGCGGATGCGCCAGCCGGTAAATTCCCTGCCCCTCGTTGACCAGTCCGGTGTACTGCACGCGCGCCGTGGTCGGCTGGCCGCTGAAGAGGAAGGCCCCGGTGTAATCGACGGTGCCGCGGCGAAACTCGCCGCGATAGGCCCATTGCCAGCCGGCCGGGCGCTCCCAGGCGAAGCCCCAGCCGACGCCGTAGCGCGGGCCCTTCTCCGTCACCTTCGGCGAACCGGCTTCTTCCCAATGGAAGCTCTCGAGGTCGCCGCTCACCCACCAGCCGGCCTGCGCCGCGGCGCTGAACGCGAGAAGGACCAGGCTGCAAAGCAGGCGCATCACATCCGCTCGATCATCGCCTGCCCGAAGCCGGAGCAGGAGACCTGCTTCGCGCCCTGCATCTGGCGCGCGAAGTCGTAAGTCACGATCTTGTCCTGGATCGCGGCCTCCATCGACCGGACGATCGCGTCGGCGGCTTCGACCCAGCCCATGTGCCGCAGCATCATCTCGGCGGACAGGATCTCGGAGCCGGGATTGACGTAATCCTTGCCGGCGTATTTCGGCGCCGTGCCGTGGGTCGCTTCGAACATCGCCACCGTGTCGCTGAGATTCGCGCCCGGCGCGATGCCGATACCGCCGACTTCCGCGGCGAGCGCATCCGAGATGTAGTCGCCGTTCAAATTGGTCGTCGCGAGCACGTCGTATTCCGCCGGCCGCAGCAGGATCTGCTGCAGCATCGCATCGGTGATCACGTCCTTGATGACGATGTCGGGCCCGCCCTTGGGG
>DASWER010000348.1:0-4598 GCA_036394655.1 Burkholderiales bacterium | reverse complement strand
GCATTAGGACGCTGAGCGCCGGCGTGCTGCACGCCGGCGCCACGCCGTGACGATGTAGGCGCGCCACCCGAGCTCGGTAATGACGTAGCCGAGCAGCGCGAGCGTGACCGCAAGCGCGACGAGGCCGATGGCGAGCGGCTTGCCGAGGCTCATGGCCCACGGCCACAGCGCGTAGAGCGACCAGTCCCATTCGAACGGCGTCACCGGCGCCTCGGCTGCCCGATCGCCGAGGATCAGGCTGCCGTAGCCGTAGGCGAGCAGATAGAGCGGCACGATGGTGAGCGGGTTCGTGTAGAGCGTCGTGGCGAGCGCCACGGGAATGTTTTTGCGCAGCGGAATCGCGCAAAGGAGCGCGCCCAGCATCTGGACCGGCCCCGGGATCAGCCCGCAGAACAGGCCGATCGCCACCGCACCCGGCACCGAGCGGCGGTTGAGGTGCCACAGGTTCGGATGGCCGAGCCACGGCCGGAACGGCGCCGCCCAGCGCTTCGCCAGGATTTCGTCCGGGTCGGGCAGGTACTTGCGGAGAAACTTGCGCGGCACGGTCAGCCGTGAGGGAGGGGGCGCGTTGCATTGTAGATGACCCTCGCGGCGCTCGCGTTCGCGGCCGGCGCCGCGCTTCTGCAGATCCAGGGCGCGCTGCCGGCGCTCGCCTGGGCGTGGTGCGTGCCGCTGCTGCTCGCGATCGGGCTGCGCTACCGGGTGGCGCTGGTTGCGGCCGCGTTTGCAGCGGGATTTTTCTGGGCGGCGGCGTGCGCGCATTGGCGGATGAACGATTGGCTCGCGCCAGAGCTCGAGGGCCGCGACGTCGCCGTGGTCGGCGTGGTGTCGAGCCTGCCGGCGCTTGCCGAGCGCAGCGTGCGCTTCGAGTTCGAGGTGGAATGGGCCGACGCCAAGGGGCGGGTGCCGCAAAAGATCCTGCTGGCGTGGTATCGCACCGTGCCACAGGATGAGGACTCGGCAGCGCTGCTCGCCGCCATGGTGCATCCCGGCGAGCGCTGGGGGTTCACCGTGCGATTGCGCCGGCCGCATGGCCTGGTGAATCCGCACGGCTTCGATTACGAGGCGTGGCTCCTCGAACGCGGCATCGGCGCGACCGGCTATGTGCGCACGCGCAGCGAGCCGCGCCGCATCGGCTCGCGCAATGCGCCGCTCGACTGGGTGGAGAAGGCGCGCGAAGCGGTACGCGATCGCTTCAATGCGGTGCTTGGCGCGACGCCGGCTGCCGGCATCCTCGCGGCGCTCGCGGTCGGCGACCAGCGCGCCATCTCGCGCGAGGAATGGCAGTTGTTCAACCGCACCGGCGTCACGCACCTGATGAGCATCTCCGGCCTGCACGTGACCCTGGTCTCGGGGCTCTTCGCCTGGCTTGCCGCCAGTGTCTGGCGCCGCGTTCCGGCGCTCACCTTGCGGCTGCCGGCGCGCAAAGCGGCGGCGCTTGCCGCCATCGTCGGCGCGCTTGGCTACACGCTGCTCGCGGGCTACGGCGTGCCGGCGCAGCGCACCTTCTGGATGGTGAGCGTGGTCGCGGCGGCGCTCTGGTCGGGCAGGATTTCGTCGCCGTGGCGCACGCTGGCGCTCGCGGCTGCGGCCATCGTGCTGATGGATCCGTGGGCGCCGCTCGCGCCGGGGTTGTGGCTGAGCTTCGGCGCGGTGCTGCTCATCTTCTATGCCGCAGTCGGCTGGAGCCAGCCTGGCTCGATGCTGGTCCAATGGGGACGCATCCAGTGGGCGATCACCATCGGCCTCGCGCCGGCGGCGCTGCTGCTCTTCGGGCAGATATCGGTCGCCGGCCCGCTCGCCAATGCCCTGGCGATCCCGCTCGTCTCGGTGGTGATCACGCCGCTTGCGCTGATCGCGGCGCTCGTGCCGGTCGACGCGCTGCTCGAGCTGTGTGCGCTGCTGGTGCAGTGGCTGCTCGAATTTCTCGAATGGTGCGCCTCGCTGCCGGGCGCGCTGTGGCAACAGCATGTGCCGCCGGTGTGGACGGTGCTCGCCGCGCTCGCGGGCGCGGCATGGCTGCTCGCGCCGCGCGGCATTCCATGGCGCGCAAGCGGATTGGCGCTGATGGCGCCGGCGTTCTGCATCGCGCTCCCGGGCCCGGCGCCTGGAGAGGCGTGGATCACCACGTTTGATGTCGGCCAGGGCCTCGCCGTGCTGGTGCGGACCGCAAACCGCGCGCTTCTCTATGACGCGGGGCCTGCCTTCGGCGCGGAATCCGACAGCGGCTCGAGGGTGGTGGTGCCGGCGCTGCGCGGCGACGGCATTGCGCGCCTCGATGTCGTGGTGCTGAGCCACGAAGACAACGATCACATCGGCGGCGCGCTCAGCGTCATGGAAAGCTTCGAGGTCGATGCGCTGACCTCCTCGCTCGGCGCCGCCCATGCCTTGAACGGTCTTGCGCCATTCGCCCGGCGCTGCGCGGCTGCAGAAGCGTGGCAATGGGACGGCGTGCGCTTCGAGTTCCTGCATCCTGCGCTGTCGACCCCGGTGACGAAGCGCAACAACCAGAGTTGCGTGCTGCGCATCGCCGCGGGCCCGCGCGCGGTGCTGCTCACCGGCGACATCGAGCGCGCGGCGGAGCTGGAGATGCTCGGAGAGGGGCGTGCGCCGCGCAGCGACGTGATGCTGGTGCCGCATCACGGCAGCCGCAGCTCCTCGACGGCGGATTTCATCGCCGCGGTCGCGCCGCGCTGGGCGGTGGTGCCGGTCGGCTATCGCAGCCGCTTCGGCCATCCCAATGCCGAGGTCCTGGCGCGCTATCGCGCCGCGGGCGCCCAGGTGCTGCGCACCGATCTGGACGGCGCGATCACGGTTCAGCTAGGTGGGGAAATCGCCCTGGAAACTGAGCGCCATCGCCGCGGGCGGTATTGGCTACAATGATTTCGCGAGGGGACGTCCCTCGATCCAGGGAGCAATCGATCATGGCCAAAAAGGGCGAAAACGCCGTCTATCGCGTTACCGAGGTGATCGGCACCAGCTCGCAATCGTGGGAAGACGCGGCGCGCAACGCCGTGAAGACCGCGGCCGGCACGCTGCGCGACCTGCGCATCGCCGAGATCGAGAAGCTCGACATCAAGATCGAGAACGGCAAGGTGGTGCAGTTCCGCGCGCGCCTCGCGCTCTCGTTCAAGTACGGCGGCGGCTGATGTTCCGCGACCGGCTGCGCCTGCAGGGGAATGGCTGAACCTGGCGTAGCCGAGCCGCGCCGCCGCTCGGTGCAGTGCGCCTCGCCGAAGGGGCTGCACCGCATCGCCTATCTCGAGTGGGGCGACCCGCGCAATCGCGACGTCCTGCTGTGCGTGCACGGGCTGACGCGCTCGGCGCGCGACTTCGACGAATTCGCGCGCGCGCTGTGCGGCCAGTTCCGCGTCGCCTGTCCCGACCTTGCCGGACGCGGCGATTCGGATCGCCTGGCCGATCCGATGCTCTACGTGGTGCCGCAGTACGTCGCCGACATGGTGACGCTGATCGCGCGGCTCGACGCCGAGTCGGTGAACTGGGTCGGCACCTCGCTCGGCGGCCTCACCGGCATGGTGCTGGCGGCGCAGGCCGGCACGCCGGTGAAGAAGCTGGTGCTGAACGACGTCGGCCCCCTCATCCCGCGTGCCGCGCTCGAGCGCATCGGCGGCCACGTCGGCAATGCGCCGGCCTTTGCCTCGCTCGAGGAAGCCGAACGGTATGTACGCGAGATCGCCGCGCCCTTCGGCCCGCATAGCGACGCGCAGTGGCGCTTCCTCACCGAGACCTGGGTGCGAAAGGACGACGACGGCCTCTGGCGCACGCGTTACGACCAGCGTATTGCGGAGGCCTACCGCGGCGCGTTCGCGCAGAACGACCTCGATCTCTGGTCGTTCTATGACGCGGTGCGCTGCCCGACGCTGGTGCTGCGCGGCGAGCGCTCCGATCTCCTTTCGCGCGACACCACTGCGGCGATGATGCGCCGCGGGCCAAAGGCCAAGGTGATCGAGATCCCCGACGTCGGCCACGCGCCGACGCTCCTCAATCCCGACCAGATCGCCATCGTGCGCGACTTCCTGCTTTCGGAGGAAAAAACCCTAGCGTCGTGAACGCGCGACGATATCCAGCGCGTCAATGAAGACGTTGTGGGGCAGGGCCTTCTCCCCGGTTAGAAAGACTTCGAGCTCGGGCAACTGGATCTGCAGGGCCGTCGCGAGGCCCTCCTTGCTGCCCAGGGCCTCGAGCGCTCGCTGGAGCGTTCGTGTGTGGGCTCCGTCCATTCGCGATATCGTGCAAGAAACGGGCGCAGCAGGTTTCAGCCGATCGGCGTTCTTGCACCGGGGAGGTGGCGCGCGACCTCTGCGAGCAGGTCGTTCAGGAATATCGGCTTCGCCAAATAGCCGGCCGCGCCGAGCTTTGCCGCCAGGTCCCGACCCTCGGAGCTCGCGGTAAGGAACACCACCGGAAATTTCGGCAGACTGGTATCGGCTTTCAGAGCCTCGAGGAATTCAAGTCCGCTCATATACGGCATGTCGAGATCCAGCAGCAGCAAGTCTGGCGGATGCTTGGCAAGCACATGTGCGGCAACGATCGCGTCTTCGGCCAGCACCACGTTGTAACCGGCATTACCCAGGTGA
>DASWER010000347.1:0-3661 GCA_036394655.1 Burkholderiales bacterium | reverse complement strand
GCGCTGGCGGGGTGCAGCTCCCAGCGCGAGGCGCGCACCGCTTCCCAGAGCTCGGAATCGCTGAAGCGCTTGAAGAACGACAGGCGGCGTGAGGCGCTGAATTTCTCGGCATCCGACAGGTCCTGCGAGCTGCGCTGCTGGCCGAGCAGGTTGGCGAGCGACTCGGCGAACTCGTCCCAGCTCGAGTAGCGCTCGTCGCGCGTCTTGCCGAGCGCGCGCATCACCACGTCGTCGAGCGCGGCGGGCACTTCGGCGCGCATGCGCGAGGGCGGCTTGGGCGCCGAGTTGAGGATGTTGTCGACCAGCTGGTAGGTGGTCGCGCCGTCGAAAGGCCGCGCGCCGGTCATCAGGTGATACAGCACGCCGCCGAGCGAGAACATGTCGGTGCGAAAGTCGATCTCCTCGCCTTTCAGCTGCTCGGGCGACATGTACGCGGGCGAGCCGACGCCGGACACCTGGGTGACATCGCTGCGCGCGAGCTGCGCGGCGCCGAAGTCCGCCACCTTGATGTCGAGCTCGCCCGAATCTTTTCCCCTGGTGAGGATGTTGGCCGGCTTCATGTCGCGATGCACGACGCCGAGCGTATTGGCGAACTCCAGCGCCTTGCAGCACTTGTAGCCGATCTCCACCGTGCTCATCGGATCGAGGAGGCCGGCCGGGTCGCAGTACTTGGTGAGCGCGGGACCGTCGACCACTTCCATCACCAGATAGCGCAGCGGCTCGCCGGCGCTCACGTCCTCGAGGCCGGCGTCGAGAATGCTGACGATGTGCGGATGGCGCAGCTTGCCCGCGAGCGCGGCTTCGTTCTGGAAGAAGCGCAGCTGGCGCCGTGCGTCTTCCGGATCCTTGGAGAGCTGCTCGAGCACCTTGATTGCGACCTCGCGCTGGCCGAAGGGGTCGATGGCAAGATAGACTGAGCCGGTCGCGCCCTTGCCGAGCAGCTGCTTCACTTCGTATTTGCCGACGCGAGAAAGCATTCAGGCCGTGGGAATATTGCGAGCGAAGCCATCGTACAGGTCGAGGATTCGCTCGCGCCAGCTATAGAGCGGGTCTGAATTGTTAAAGATGGCCTGAGGGCTCGTCACCCGCGCCCACTGAACAACAGAGAACAGGATGTAGTCGGCATAGGCCGGAGCGGAGCCGCAGATAAATGGCTGCCGTTTCACCGCGGCCTGCATCGGCTCGAGCGCCCGAGTGAACCGCTCCAGCGCCTTCGGCTGGCGCGTGCGCGCCTCCTCGAGAGTGGACTTCAGGAAGCCTTCGAACATCTGACGGAAATAATGCTCATCCGCGGCATCGATGCGCTCGTGCAGGTCGGCGACGATCACCGGCATCATCGCCGCGATCAACGCGCGATCGACCCAGGTGTTGAACGCCTGCGTCACGCCGCGGCCGATCGCGCCGCCGAACAGCGTGGCTGTGTTTGGGTAATGGTCTTCCAGGTGCTCGGCAATCTTCCAGGAGTCGCGCACGATCGTCTCGCCGTCCTTGATCACCGGCACGGTCTTGCCGCCGGAGAAGGCGATCGCCGCCTTGTCGCTCATACACACCGGTTGGCTTTCGAACGCCAGGCCCTTGTGCTTCAGCGCCATCTTCGTGCGCCACGAGAACAGGCTGTAGCGCCGCCCGTCTTTTCCCTTCAGCTCCCAGAGCGTGATCATGCGGCTTTCTTCACGTTGCCGACTTCACTGACTTCATGGCTGTCGGGCCGCGCCTTGATGCGCAGGTCCTTCTGCTCGGCGCGCTCGCGCGCGGCGTTGCGATAGGCCTGGTCGCGTCCGGTCAGGTATTGCGGCGGCCAGTGCTGCCCCATGTGCTGGTACCAGGCCGAGGCCTGCAGCGTGAAGTAGGGATTCGCGAGATGGGGGCGCGCCAGCGCGACGAGATCGGCCTTGCCGGCGGCGAGCAGCGTGTTCACCTGATCGGGCGTG
The DNA here is from genome assembly GCA_036394655.1 of Burkholderiales bacterium. Taxonomy (GTDB): domain Bacteria; phylum Pseudomonadota; class Gammaproteobacteria; order Burkholderiales; family SG8-39; genus SCGC-AG-212-J23. The sequence continues at coordinate 1,730 of DASWER010000347.1, read as the reverse complement.
GTGACCGCGCCCACCGTCATGGTCGCGATGCCGACTTCATTGCGCACCCAGTCCGCGTAAGGCGCCTGGTACATGCGTCCATAGACCGGCTTCTGGTGCGGCACCGTCTGCCCGGTGGAGCAGTCGATGAGGTCGCAGCCCGCGTCCTTCAGCATGCGCGTGAGCGCAATCAGATCTTCGCCGGCGAGCCCGCCCGCCGCCCAGTCGGTCGCCGAGATGCGCGCCGACATCGGCTTGCCGGCGGGCCAGATTTTTCTACAGGCCTTGAAAACCTCCAGCGGGAAGCGCATCCGGTTGTCGATGCTGCCGCCATAGGCATCCCTTCTCTCGTTGGTCAACGGAGAAATAAAGCTGGCGAGCAGATACCCATGCGCCATGTGCAGCTCGAGCATGTCGAAGCCCGCCTGGTCGGCGTACTTCGTCGAGCGCATGAAGTCGGCGATGATCTTCTCCATGCCTTTCCTGTCGAGCTCCAGCGGCACCTGCGAAATGCCCTCGTAGTAGGGGATGGGTGAGGCGGAGACGACCGGCCAGTTGCCGCTCTCGAGCGGATGGTCCATTTGCTCCCAGCCGAGCTGCGTCGAGCCCTTGCGGCCGGAGTGGCCGAGCTGCATGCACAGCTTCGCTTTCGAGTTGGCGTGGCAGAAATCGACGATGCGCTTGAAGGCGTCGCGCTGCGCCTCGTTCCACAGGCCGGTGTCTCCGGGCGAGATGCGCGCCTCGGGCGACGGGCAGGTCATCTCGACGTAGACCAGCCCGGCGCCGCCGATGGCGCGGCTGCCAAGATGCACGAAATGCCATTCGCCCGGCACGCCGTCGACGGCGGAGTACTGATCCATCGGCGACACCACGACGCGGTTCTCGACCACCATGTCGCGCAGGCGGAACGGCGTGAACATCGGCACCGGCGGATTGTCGATGTCGATGTCGAATCCCTGCTTCCTCACCCGGTGCGCGAACCAGCGGTGCACCCGGCGCACAAAGGCTTCGTCGCGCAGCTCGAGGTTCTCCCAGGTGATCTGCTTCGAGCGCGACATCACGCCGAAGGCGAACTGCTCGGGCTCCATGCCCCAGTAGCGCTTCAGGTGCTCGAACCAGGCGAGCGAAACATTCGCCGCGTGCTGCGTTTTCTCGACTTCCTCGCGGCGTGCCGTGTCGTATTTCCTCAATGCTGGCTTTACCTCGCCATGGGCGCGGAAGGCTTCATACAGCGCGATCGCGTCCTCCATGGCGAGCTTGGTGCCCGAGCCGATGGAGAAATGCGCAGTCGCCTTGGCATCGCCGATGAGCACGGCGTTGTCCTTGACCCACGTGCGATTGGTGATATTGGGGAAATTGCGCCACAGCGAGCGGTTGACGATCAGCGGATGGCCGTCGAGCTCCTCGGCGAACACGCGCTCGAGCACCGGCAGCATTTCCGTTTCGCTCAATTTATCGAAGTGGAAATTGCGCCAGGTCTGCTCGTCCATCTCGATCACCCAGGTCGAGCGCTCGGGCTCGTACTGGTAGACGTGGGCCAGCAGCACGCCTTCCGGCGTCTCGCGGAAGAAGTATTTGAACGCGTCGAGCGACCGGGTCGAGCCGAGCCAGGTGAACTTGTTCGGCCGCAGATCGACGCTCGGCTGGAAATGGTCCTTGTACTTCTCGCGGATGCGCGAGTTGATGCCGTCGGCGACCACGATCAGGTCGGAGTCGGCGAATTCCTCCAGCCCCTCCACCTCGCGCTGGAA
>DASWER010000346.1:0-4100 GCA_036394655.1 Burkholderiales bacterium | reverse complement strand
GCCGCCTGCACCTGTTTGTTGTTGGCCAATTCCGAGCTGGCGCCGTGCATCATCACCTGGCCGCCCTCCAGCACGTAGGCCCTCTGCACCAAGGCGAGTGCCCGGCTGACGTTCTGCTCCACCAGCAAGAGGGCCGTGCCCATCTTGTGAATCTCGCCGATCTTCTCGAACGTGACGTCGCACATTACCGGCGCAAGGCCGAGGGACGGCTCGTCGAGCATCAGGAGGCGCGGCTTGAGCATCATGCCGCGGGCTACCGCCAGCATTTGCTGTTCGCCGCCGCTCATGGTCCCGGCCAGTTGTTTGCGGCGCTCGGCCAGGCGCGGAAAGATGCCGTAGACGAGCTCGAGGGAGCGAGCGCGTTCCGCTTTCGCGCGTGGCGCGTAGGAACCGATCTCGAGATTTTCGTTGACCGTCATTTCCGGAAACACCTGCCGACCTTCCGGCACATGGGCGATACCCAGCTCGGTGATTTTGTACGGCGGCAGCGACGCGAGATCCTGCCCCAGGAACGTCACGCGGCCGGCGGTGCGCCTCACGAGGCCGGAAATGACGCGCAATGTCGTGCTCTTGCCGGCACCGTTCGCGCCGAGCAGCCCGACGGCCTCGCCCTCGCCGACGTTGATGGTGACGTCCTGGATCGCCGGTACGCTGCCATACGAGGCGCTGACTGCGCTGAGCTCGATCATGGCGCCGCTCCCGCGGCGGCCGGGGCGTAGCTTGAACCGAGATAAGCGCGGATGACTTCCGGGTTGGCTACGACTTCCTTCGGGCTGCCTTCGGCGATCTTCTGGCCGTGGTCGAGCACCACGATGTGCCTGGCGACGGCCATGATGGCCCGCATCAGGTGCTCGACGATGACGATGGTAAGCCCGCGGCCCGACAGCTTGCCGATCAGGGCGACGGCCTGGTCGACCTCCGCGGGATTGAGGCCTGCCATCACCTCGTCGAGCAGCAGCAGCCGCGGCTCCGTCGCCAATGCGCGGGCCATTTCAAGACGGCGCTGATCGATGGTCGTCAGATCGCGCGCCGGGCGATTCTCTCGTGTCGACAGACCGACGAAGTCGACCGCGTCGCGAGCCTTCGCGCGCGCCGCATCGGGGCGCCGCGTCCTCAGGAACGCGCCGGTCATCACGTTCTCGACTACCGTCATGCCGCCGAACGGCTTTGCCACCTGGAAAGTGCGCGCAAGGCCATGGGCGCAGACGTCATGCGGCCGCAGACCGACCATCTCGCGCCCGAAAGCGGACACGGAGCCCGTGTCGGGCCGGTAGAACCCCATGATGAGGTTGAACGCGGTCGTCTTGCCGGCGCCGTTCGGGCCGATCAGCGCAAGGGTTTCGTTTTCGCGCACGGTGAAGCTGACATCCTGAACGGCGCGAAGGCCGCCGAAGCGCTTGCCGAGGTTCGTGACGATCAGCGCGTCGGCCATCGCGTCACCCGCTCGCCGGGCTTTGGCGACGGCGTGCGTAGACTTCGGCGGCGTAGCCCATGATGCCGGTCGGCCGCCACAGGATCACCGCCATCAGGATCAGGCTATAGACCGTCAGCTGCACGCCGCCGACCGAATTGCCGAGCCAGCTTTGCAGCAAGGCGGAGGTCGTCTCGAGCAGCACGGTACCGATCAGGGGACCCAATAGCGTGCCGACGCCACCGACGATGGAGACCAGCGCGGCCTCGATCGAGATGCTGAAATTGAACGCCGTCTGCGGATCGATGAAATAGATGTATTGCGTATAGAAAGTGCCGGCCAGCGCGGTGAGGAACGAGGAGATCATGTAGATGTCGCGCTTGATGCGCGGCACGTTGATGCCGACGGCCTCGGCGGCGTCCTCCTCCTCGCCGATGGCGACCAGGTAATAGCCGATGCGCGAACGCTCGATCCAGGCGGTGATGCCCAGCGCGGCGGCGAGCAGGCCCAGCACGATGTAGTAGTACGGCGCCTTTCCCTCGAATTGCATCATCAGCGGCGCGTCGCCGAGGTTGGGGATAGTCGTGCCTTCGGCGCCCCAGGCGAAATCGCGGAACTTGAGGAAGATCAGCATCAGGACCTGCGCCGTAGCGATGGTGGCGATGGTGAAGTACGGCCCGCGCAGGCGGAAGCACAGCCAGCCAATCGGCAGGCTGGCGAGCATCGCCACCACGCCGCCGGCGAACATGCCGATCCATGGCGAGATGCCGAAGTCGATCTGCAGCAACGTCGAGGTATACGCGCCGAGCCCGAAGAATGCGGCATGGCCGAGCGAGAATTGCCTGGCATAGCCGCCCAGCAGGTTCCAGGCGGTGCCGATGAAGGCGAACAGCAGAATGCGAATCAGGATGTCGAGCGCGAACGGGCTTTTGACCACCAGGGGCAAGCCCGACATCGCGGCGATGACCAGGGCGAGCATCAGGCCGCCCCAGCCGCGCAGCCGCATCAGCGTCGCCCGCCGCCGGCCAGGCCGCTCGGCCGCACCGCGAGCGTGGTCAGCAGAAGCAGGAACACGACGATCAGGCCGGAATCGGCGCCGATGAACTGGATGCCGAGCGATTCGGCGATACCCATCAGCAAGCTGGCGATCAAGGCTCCAATGACATTGCCGAGCGTACCGAGGACCACCGCGACGAAGGCCATCAGCACGAACACCTGCCCGACCATCGGATACGCGGGATAGAAGGGCATCAGCAGCGAGCCCGCCGCGCCCGCCAGCGCCAGCGCGATGCCGAGCGCGACGGCGAACACGCGGTTCGGGTTGATGCCCATCAACTGCGCGACCTCGCGGTTCTGCGAGGCCGCGCGCATGGCCTTGCCGAGATCCGTGGTACGCAGGAACACCCAGAGCATGCCGCTCAGCACCATCGCCACCGCGAAGGCGATCAGCTTGGCCACCGGGACATAGAGGCCGCCGAGATGGAAAGCGTCGTCCGAGTAGGAGGTGTGAAGCGTCCGGTAGTTTGCGCTGAACAGCATCAGCGAAAGGTTGAGGATGAGCAGCGACAGCGCGAAGGTCAGGAAGATCTGGGGCAGGTCGTTGAGCCCGAGGACCCGCCGGATCAGGAAGTGCTGCACCAGCACGCCGGCGAAGAACAACACCGGCATCGACACCAGCAGCGAGACAACCGGGTCGATGCCGAACTGCGCTCCCAGGAAGAAGCTGATGTACATGCCGATCATCACGAATTCGCCCTGGGCGAAATTGACGATCTTCACCACGCCGAAGATCAGCGTGACGCCGATGCTCACCAGCGCGTAAATCCCCCCGATCAGCAGGCCGTTGATGACGGCCTGCGCCACGATTTCAAGCAGAGCGGCCGCCGGGGCTCAGATTTTCATGAGAGGAGCATGCGCGTCCTCTTTCGGGAAGACGCTCGCCAGGTCGCCGTTCTGCCACTGCACCCCGACCGGGTGGCCGTAGATATTCTTGCCGTCGGGCCCGAACTTCACCCTTCCGCCCGGGGCCATTGCGGCGTAGCCCTTGGAGACATCGAGCGCGGCCAAGGCGTCGCGCACCTTTTGCGGATCGGTGGACGCCGCCCGTTCGAGCGCATCGGCCAGCATGAACGTCTGGGCGACCAGGCCTCCGGCATATTCGAAGAGGAATTCGCCGCTGCGCTTCTTGTATTCGGCGTTGACCCTCTGGGCGTCTTCGCTGACGTCGTGGTTCCAGTGCGCCACCCCGAGCAGGCCATCCGCCAGCTTGCCGACGTTCTTGTAGAAGTCCGGGATGACGAAGCCGCCCGAGCCGCCGTTGATGGCGACGTTGAGGCCGACCTGCTTCACCGTGCGAATGATCAGGATCAGGTCATTCAAATACGACACCGAGAACAGCGCATTGGCGCCCGAGGCCTTCACCTTGTTGATCAGCGGGCTGGCGTCGGTGAAGCCGGCCGAGTACGGCTCGAACATCACGATCTCGACGCCTTCGGCCGGCGCCAGTTCCTTCAGCCCGTTCGAGGTGGAAGTGCCGAACGCGGTGTTCTCGAAGATCACCGCGACCTTGGGTTTGTCGCCGACCAGCTTCGCCATTTGAAGCTGGGCTCTTGCGAATTGCGACGCGCGTGCAAAAGGCGTGAAGGTGTACTTGCGGCCCTTGTTGAGCTGGTCGCTGCTCGAGCCGGTG
>DASWER010000345.1:0-2013 GCA_036394655.1 Burkholderiales bacterium | reverse complement strand
GTCTGGTTTACTGCACCGCGAGAGAGCTGCTTCGAAATGCCGCAGCGCTAGCCATCAGCGGCGTGTCGCCCTCGATGGTGGTGCGGTGCATGTGGCGGCGGTATTTCTGGTCGTCGAACGGCGTGGCGCAATGCTGCGCGCAGCGGTTGTCCCAGAGCACCGCGTCGCCGGCGCGCCAGCGGTGGCGGTAGATGAATTCCGGCTTCACCGCGAATTCCTGCAGATACTGGATCAGCGCCGCGCCTTCGGTGCTGGGCAAGCCTTCCACTTCGCAGGCCCAGCGGCCGACATAGAGCGCGGTCCAGCCGGATTTCGGATGCTTGCGCGCCATCGGGTGCCAGACATCGGGCTTCTTGCGCTGGTCCTCTTCGGTCAGCGCCGGCAGGTGCGGGTAGTGGACGTGGTGCAGGCGCACGCGGCTGAAGCAGGCGCGGCGTCCCAGGATGGTGTTTCTCGTGCCCGCTTCGAGGGCTTCGAAGGCGCCGTACATGTCGGCAAAGAGCGTGTCGCCGCCTTCTGGCGGCAGCTCGAGCGCATGGAGGAACGAGCCGGCGTTGGGGATCGCCTTGTCCTCACCGTCGGAATGCCAACCCCAGCCCGCACGCTTCATGCCGAGCGCCTTGCCGTCGTCTTCGACATTCGAGACCACGAAGATCTCGGGATGGCCGGGCAGGTTGTACTGCAGCGGCTCCATGATGTGCAGGTCGCCGAAACGGCGCGTGAACGCGATCTGCTGCTCGGGCGCCATGTGCACGTCGCGGAAGATGAGGATGCTGTGCCGCGTCCAGGCTCGCTCAATCTCGGCGAAGGTGGCCGCATCCACGGGTCGCGAGAGGTCGGCACCGATCACCTCGGCGCAAAACTCCCCTTGAATGGGACGGATCGCCAGCTTCATCTGCCGTACGATTATGCCGCATGGACATCAACGCTCGCATCGCCAAAATCGTCGAAGGTCGAACCGCCGAGCTCGTTGCGCTGCGCCGCAAGCTGCACGAGCATCCGGAGCTCGCGTTCGAGGAGCATGAGACGGCGAAGGCGGTCGCCGCGTTCCTGTCGAAGGTCGGTATTAAATTCAAGAGCGGCGTCGGCAAGACCGGCGTCGTCGCGGTGATCGAGGGCAGCAGGCCCGGACCGACCATCGGCATCCGCGCCGACATGGACGCGCTGCCGATCCTCGAGCAGACCGGCCTGCCGTTCGCGTCGAAGACGCCGGGGAAGATGCACGCCTGCGGCCACGACGTGCACACGGTGATCGCGCTCGGCGTGGCGGCGGCGCTCAACGAAATGAAGGATTCGCTCAGCGGCAAGATCAAATTCATTTTCCAGCCGGCCGAGGAGACGCTCGCGGGGGCGCAGGCGATGATCGCCGACGGCGTGCTCGACGATCCGAAGATGGACATGGTGCTCGGCTATCACAACTGGCCGGCCGTGCCGGCGGGGAAGGTGGGCTACAACAGCGATGTGGTGATGGCGTCAGCGGATGCCTTCGACATCACGCTGAAAGGCCGCGAGGGCCATGGCGCGCATCCGCACATGGGCATCGATGCGCTCGCCGCCGCGGCGCACCTGGTCACGCAGCTGCAGACCATCGTCAGCCGGGAGGTGAAGCCGGTCTCGTCGGCCGTGCTCACCGTGGGCGAGCTGCATTCCGGCACGGCGCGCAACATCATCGCCGGCACGGCGGTGCTCAAGGGCATCGTGCGCACCATGGAGGCGGGGCTTTCGGAAAAGATCGAGGAAGCCATGCGCCGCATGCTCGAAGGCATCAAGATCGGCATGCGCGTCGACTACACCCTCGACTGGAAGCGGGTCGCGCCGGCGCTGCGCAACCATAAGCCGACCCTCGCTCGCTTGCTCGCGTCTGCGCGCGCATCGCTCGGTGAGGAGAACGTCATCGAGCTGGGCGAGCCCTCGATGGGCAGCGAAGACTTCGCCTGGTTCGCCGAGAAGATTCCGGCGGCGCACCTGCGCATCGGCTCGAAGATCGAGGGCCTCGACACCGCGATCCACCGC
>DASWER010000344.1:0-1890 GCA_036394655.1 Burkholderiales bacterium | reverse complement strand
GAGCGCAATGCGCTGCTGAATGCCATCACCACCAGCACGCCCGATCTCATCCACGCCAAGGACCGCAGCGGGCGCATGCTGATGGCGAACCCGGCATGGATGAAGGCGATGGGGAAGATCGCGAGCGATTCCCTGGGCCTCGACGACAGCGACCGCTCGGTGCTGGAGAGCGGCGAGACGATGATGATCGAGCAGTGCCTGCCCGCGCAGAGCGGCGACGCTGCTGCGGGCGGCGCCCCGCCGGCGGAGCGGACCTACCTCACGACCAAGTCGCCGCTGCGCGACGAGCAGCAGCGCGTCGTCGGCCTGATCGGGGTCGCCACCGACATCACCGAGAGGAAGCGCGCGCAGAGCGACCTCGAGAAGCTGGTGGTGGCGGAGCAGCGCCTGCGCACCGAGGCCGAGCGCGCCAACCGCGCCAAGGACGAGTTCCTCGCCATCGTGTCGCACGAGCTGCGCTCGCCGCTCAACGCGCTGCGCGGCTGGAGCCACCTCATGGTCACGACCAAGCCGCTCGACGGCTCGCTGGTCGAGCGCGCCGCCAATGCGATCAAGCGCAACGTCGCCCACCAGACGCGCCTGATCGACGATCTGCTCGACACCTCGAGGATCGTCAGCGGCAAGCTCACCATCGAGCGTCGCGTGGTCAACCTCGCCGAAACGGTGGTCGCCGCACTGGACGCGGTGCGCCCGGTGGCGGCGGCGAAGAAGGTCGAGCTGCGCTTCTCGCCCGATGACCCGGCGATCATGGTGATCGGCGACGCCGGCCGGCTGCAGCAGCTCTCGTCCAACCTGCTGTCGAACGCCGTGAAGTTCACGCCCGAGGGCGGCGCCATCAGCGTCCACCTGCACAGGAATGCCGAGCGCGTGCAGCTGCAGGTGAAGGACAACGGCATCGGCATCCAGCCTGAATTCCTGCCGCACGTCTTCGACCGCTTCAGCCAGGCCGATACCTCGGCCTCGCGCCGCGCCGGCGGCCTCGGCATCGGCCTCGCGCTGGTGCGCCACATCGCGCTGCTGCACGGCGGCCAGGTGCGCGCCGACAGCGCCGGACCGGGCCGCGGCGCGACCTTCACCGTCGACCTGCCGGGTGCACCGGCTGCCGCGGTGCTGGCGCTCGCCGGCCAGCCGCCCGAAGACCGGCGCCGCTCCACCGCGGGCGCGCTGAAGGGCCTCAAGGTCTGGGTGGTCGACGACGACCTCGACGCCCACGAAGTCGTGGCGCTCACGCTGCGCCAGGCGGGCGCGCAGGTCGAATGCTTCAATTCCGGGCGCGCGCTCGGCGTCGCGCTCGAAGCGGCGCTGCCGGCGCGCGCGCCGCACGTGCTGCTCATCGACCTCGCGATGCCGGGCGAGGACGGCTTCGAGGCGCTGCGCCGCGCGCGCTCGATCGAGCTCGCCTGCGGCAACGAGCGCTATACCCCGGCGATCGCGCTCACCGCCTTCACGCAGATCGAGCGCGAGCGCCTGATGGCCGCGGGCTTCGTCGATCGCGTCGACAAGCCGGTCGATGCGGAGAAGCTGATCACCGCGATCCGCGCCGCTTTGCGGACTGAGCAACGCTCTAGAGCAGCGGTGTAGTTCGGGGACGGAGCCCGATCTAATTCGGGCTCCGTCCCCGATTTCAGAAATCAAACCCCCCGCTGCGCCTTCGGCTCACGACCCCCTTGTCAGGGGTCACAGCCTAGGGGTGCGCAAACTTCCTCGAGCGGTTTGCGCTCGGCATCCACGCCGAGCCACAGCGCCACCGCGGCGGCGGCGCACATGAGCACGCCGGCAAGCGCGTAAGCGCCGAACAGCGCATCGCGGCTGCCGCTTTCGATGATCGCGCCGTAGAGCGGCGGGCCGGCGAAGCCGCCAAGCGCGGTGCCGGCGGCGTAGAACAGCGAG
>DASWER010000343.1:0-7845 GCA_036394655.1 Burkholderiales bacterium | reverse complement strand
CGATCACCCTCCCTCCATTAGCCGCGCTCTTCTTCAAGCCTGAATAGCGACGCCAAAGAAAAACTCGCAGCGCCTCGCGTCGTCATCGAATCGGTGCGTCCTGAGGTCGATTGCGGGCGCTATCCGATCAAGCGCGCCGTGGGCGACGACGTGAGCGTCGAGGCCGATGTCTTCACCGACGGGCATGACGCGGTCGTCGCCGAATTGCTTTTCAGAAAGGCAAATGAAAAGCAATGGCGCGCCGTGCCGATGACCTTCCTCGGCAACGACCACTGGGCCGCGTCCTTCCGCGTCGAGAAGCTCGGGCGCTACGAATACAGCGTGCGCGGCTGGACCGATGCGTTCCTCACCTGGCAGCGCGATCTCAAGAAGCGCCAGGAGGCCGGGCAGGATTTATCCGTGGACTTTTTGATCGGCGGCGCGCTGTCGTGCAACCCGGTGCTGAAAGATGCCGCCCGGCCGGCGAAGGAGCGCTACGCCACGGCGATGGCGCTCAAGCCGCCGCCGCCCGATGAGGCCCGGGTTCTTACCTACGACAAAACCCTGGAAGTCATCGTCGATCCAGTGCGCGCGCGCTTCTCCACGTGGTACGAGCTCTTTCCGCGCTCGGTGCGCGGCGACGGCACGCATGCGAATTTCCGCGACCTGATCGCCTTCCTGCCGCAGGTCGAGGCGATGGGCTTCGACGTCCTCTATCTGCCGCCGGTGCATCCGATCGGCATGACCGAGCGCAAGGGCAAGAACAACGCGCTCAAGGCCGAGCACGGCGATGTCGGCAGCCCATGGGCCATAGGCGGTGATGCGGGCGGACACAAGGCGCTGCACCCGCGCCTGGGCACGTTCGCCGATTTTGATTTGCTCGTGACGGCAGCCGGGAAGAAAAACATTTCCGTGGCGCTGGATATCGCATTCCAGTGCTCGCCCGACCATCCGTACGTCCGCGAGCACCCGGAGTGGTTCAGGCAGCGGCCGGATGGCACGGTGCAGTACGCCGAGAATCCTCCCAAAAAATATCAGGACATCTATCCATTCGACTTTGAATCCAGGGATTGGCGTGGATTATGGGCCGAGCTGAAAAGCGTGTTTGAATTCTGGATCCAGCACGGCGTCACGATCTTCCGTGTCGACAACCCGCACACCAAGTCCTTCGCCTTCTGGGAATGGTGCATCGGCGAGCTGAAGGCCAAGCACCCCGAGCTGATTTTCCTGTCCGAGGCCTTCACGCGCCCGCGCGTGATGCACAAGCTGGCGAAGCTCGGCTTCACGCAGTCCTATACCTACTTCACCTGGCGCACCACGCGCTACGAGCTGCAGGAATATTTCACCGAGCTGACGCAGGAACCCTCGCGCGAATACTTCCGGCCCAGCGTCTGGCCGAATACGCCGGACATCCTCCATGAATATCTGCAGCACGGCGGCCGGCCGGCGTTCGTGGTGCGCGCGGTGCTTGCCGCGACGCTTGCGGCGAACTACGGGATGTACGGGCCGGCGTTCGAGCTGATGGAGCACACGCCGCGCGAGCCGGGCAGCGAGGAGTATCTGAATTCCGAGAAGTACGAGATCAAGCGCTGGGAGCGCGAGCGGCCGGACAGCCTGCGCGGCCTGGTCTCGAAGCTCAACCAGGTGAGGAAGGAAAACCCGGCCCTGCAGCGCGACTGGAGCCTGCGCTTCCATCCCACCGACAACGACCAGCTGCTGTGCTACTCGAAGGAGGAGGGCGACAATCTCATTCTGGTGGCCGTCAACCTGGATCCCAAAAACACGCAGGGCGGCTGGCTCGATTTCGATCGCGCGCCCGGCGCGAGCTACGAGTTGCACGACCTGGTCGCCGCCGACCATTACACCTGGAGCGGCCGGCGCAACTTCGTGCAGTTGAATCCCAATACCCTGCCGGCGCACGTCTTCCGTGTTACGCGAAAGTAGCCAGCTCACCGCGGTACCCGAGGCGAAGTCCGAGCTGCCGGACAGCGCGCTCTGGTACAAGGACGCGGTCATCTACCAGCTGCACGTCAAGGCGTTCCTCGACTCGAACGGCGACGGCATCGGCGACTTCCAGGGGCTGACCTCCAAGCTCGACTACATAAAAGAATTGGGCGTCAACGCGGTGTGGCTGCTGCCGTTCTATCCGTCGCCGCTCAAGGACGACGGCTACGACGTCGCCGACTACCGCAACGTGCACAAGCATTACGGCACGCGCGAGGACTTCCGTGCCTTCGTCGCCGAGGCGCACGCTCGCGGCCTGAAGGTGATCACCGAGCTGGTGATCAACCACACCTCCGATCAGCATCCGTGGTTCCAGGCGGCGCGGCGTGCGCCCGCGGGCTCGAAGAAGCGCAACTACTACGTGTGGAGCGACAGCGACCAGAAGTACAAGGGCACGCGCGTCATCTTCACCGACACCGAGGCGTCGAACTGGACCTGGGACCCGGTGGCGAAGCAGTACTACTGGCACCGCTTCTTCAGCCACCAGCCCGACCTCAACTTCGACAACCCGCACGTCATCCGCGCCGTCATGAAGGTGCTGCAGTCCTGGGCCGACATGGGTGTCGACGGCTTCCGCCTGGACGCGATCCCGTATCTCTGCGAGCGCGAAGGGACCAATAACGAGAATCTGCCCGAGACGCACGTGGTGCTGAAGCAGATCCGCGCGCACATGGATGCGCGCTACCAGAACCGCATGCTGCTCGCGGAAGCCAACCAGTGGCCCGAGGACGTGCGGCCCTACTTCGGCGACGCCGACGAGTGCCACATGGCGTTCCACTTCCCGCTGATGCCGCGCATGTACATGGCGATCGCGCAGGAAGACCGCCACCCGGTGGTCGAGATCATGCAGCAGACGCCCGACATCCCGCCGCTGTGCCAGTGGGCGATTTTCCTGCGCAACCACGACGAGCTGACGCTCGAGATGGTGACCAGCAAGGAGCGCGATTACCTCTGGAAAATGTACGCGGCCGACATGCAGGCGCGCATCAACCTCGGGATCAGAAGGCGCCTCGCGCCGCTGATGGAGAATGACCCCGACCGCATCAAGCTGATGAACAGCCTGCTGCTCTCGATGCCGGGCTCGCCGGTGGTCTATTACGGCGACGAGCTCGGCATGGGCGACAACATCTATCTCGGCGACCGCAACGGCGTGCGGACGCCGATGCAGTGGAGCCCCGACCGCAACGCCGGCTTCTCGCGTGCCGATCCGCAGCGCCTGTTTCTGCCGCCGATCATGGATCCGATCTACGGTTACGAGGCGGTGAACGTGGAGGCGCAGCAGCGCGATCCGGCGAGCCTGCTCAACTGGATGAAGCGCATGCTCGCGGTGCGGAAGACCAGCCATGCCTTCGGCCGCGGCAGCCTCGCGTTCCTGCCGGCAGGCAACCGCAAGGTGCTGGTCTATCTGCGCGAGCTGAAAGACGAAGCGATCCTCTGCGTCGCCAACCTCTCGCGCGCGGCGCAGCCGGTCGAGCTGGACCTCAAGCGCTTCAGAGGACGCGTGCCGGTCGAGCTGCTGGGTCGCGTGGCGTTCCCGCCGATCGGCGATCTGCCCTACCTCCTCACGCTGCCGGCGTACGCCTTCTACTGGTTCCGCCTGGCGCAGGACGTGCCGGCGCCCGACTGGCACAAGGAGATGCTGCTCACCGAAGAAGCCCCGGTTCTCGTGCTGTTCGACGGCTGGACCAGCTTCTTCCGCGACCAGGTGGTGCCCTGGCGCATCGGCATGGCCGAGCAGCTGCGTGAACGGCTGGAAGTCGAGGTGCTGCCGAAGTTCATCGACGCGCAGCGCTGGTACGCCCAGAAGGGCGAGCACGTGGCGCGCGCCGAGCTGAAGGATCACGTGGTGTGGGACGTCGGCGGCATCTCCTGGCTGCTGACTTTCGTCCACGTGAAAGGCGGCGACTACTTCCTGCCGCTGGCGCTCGGCTGGGAAGAGGACGAGGACCACGTGCGCGCGCTCTCCGCGCTCGCGATTGCCCGGGTGCGCCAGCAGGCGAATGTCGGCGTGATGGCCGACGCCATCGCCGACGAGGGGTTCTGCCGCCACGTCGTCAAGGCGATCGGCGAGAAGAAGAACCTGCCGAGCGCGCACGGCGCGCTGCGCTTCACGCCGACCAGCGCCTTTGCCGCGCTCGCCGGGGCCGAGGTGGCGAGCCTGACGATGGGCGCGCTGCATACGCAAAGCACCAACACCTCGGTGACGCTCGGCGAGCGCCTGTTCCTGAAATGCTTCCGGCGCATCCGGCCGGGGATGCATCCCGAGCTCGAGGTCGGGCGCTTCCTCACCGAGGTGGCGCACTTCAAGAATTGCGTGCCACTCGCCGGCGCGGTCGAGTACCTGCCGAGCTCGGGCGAGCCGGCGGCGGTCGCGTTGCTGCAGGCCTACATCCCGAACCAGGGCGATGCGTGGACCTACACGCTCGCGTATCTGGAGCGCTTCGTCGAGAGCCTGCGCGAGGAGGAGACGCACGGCGCGTATCTGCTGCTGATGCAGACGCTCGCGACGCGCACCGCCGAGCTGCACCGCGCGTTTGCCATGAAGACCGGCAACCCGGCGTTCGAGCCCGAGCCGCTCACCGCGCAGGACGTCGAGACCTGGCGCGCGCGGGTGCGCCAGGAAGCCGAGGAAACACTGCGAATTTGCGAGCGCAGCGAGAAAGCCAAGCCGGTGGCTGCACAGAAGACGCGCATCCTCGCCTTCATCGATGCCTGCCCGCTGCCCAAGCGCCCGGCGCTGAAGACCCGGCACCACGGCGATTACCACCTCGGCCAGGTGCTGGTGTCCAGCAACGACTTCCTGATCATCGACTTCGAGGGCGAGCCGTCGCGCCCGCTCGCCGAGAGCCGGAAGAAACATACCCCGCTGCGCGACGTCGCCGGCATGCTGCGCTCGTTCAGCTATGCGCGCGGCTCGACACAGCTGCGCGAGCGCACCGAGCCGGCGCTCGAGCGCCTCGGGCCGGCGCTGGTGGCGTGGGAGAAGGCGACGCGCAAGGCCTTCGTCGACGCCTATGCGGCGGCGATGAAGGGCAGCGGCATCTACGAGTCGCTCGACGACATGCGCGGCGTGCTGCAGCTCGCCGAGATCGAGAAAGTGCTCTACGAGCTGCGCTACGAAGCCGCCAACCGGCCCGACTGGATCCACATTCCCGTGCAGGGCCTGATGGCCCTTTTGGAGCAATGAGTCTTCGGAGGCTGAGATGGACCGCTTCGAGGTAATGCTCGAGCCGCTGCGCGTGTTCCTCACGCAGATCGCCGACTTCCTGCCGCGCCTGGCGCTGGCGCTCATCGTCCTGATCGCCGGCTGGCTGATCGCCAAGGCGGTGCGCTTCGCCATCAGCCGGGGCCTGCGCAAGGTGAACTTCCACATCATCACCGAGCGCGCCGGCATCGACGGCTTCCTGCGCGACGGCGGCATCCGCATGGACGCGACCGACATCCTCGCGATGCTGGTCTACTGGATCGTGATCCTGGTCGCGCTGGTCGTTGGTTTTAATCTCCTCGGCCTCACCTACGTCACAGATCTGCTGTCGCGTGTGCTGCTCTTCGTGCCCAAGGTGCTCGTCGCGCTGCTCATCCTGGCGTTCGGGGCGTACTTCGCGCGCTTTGTCGGCAACGCCGTCAGCGCCTACCTGCGCAACGTCCACCTGCAGGACGCCGAGCTGCTGGGCAACCTCGCGCGCTACGCGATCCTCGCCTTCGTGGTGCTGATCGCATTGGATCAAGTGAACGTCGGCGGCGACATCGTGCGCCAGACCTTCCTCATCCTGCTCGCGGGCGTGGTGTTCGCCCTGGCGCTCGCCTTCGGCCTCGGTGGCCGTGAATGGGCCGCCGAGTTCCTGGAGCGGTGGTGGCCGCGCAAGAAGCGTTGAAGCGCCGTCATTCAATGCCCTTCGGCGCCGAAGTCCTGGCCGGCGCCGGCGTGCGCTTTCGCCTGTGGGCGCCTGCCGCTACCAAGGTGGAATTGGTCGTCGCGACCAAGAGCAAACCGTTGAAGTCTGTGGGCGGCGGCTGGTTCGAGCTGGTCGATCGCGACTCCGCCGCCGGCACCTTGTACCAGTACCGCATCGACGGCAAGCAGCTGGTGCCCGATCCGGCGTCGCGCTTCCAGCCGAAGGACGTCGACGGGCCAAGCGAGGTGATCGATCCGAGCCGCTATCCGTGGAAGGACGCGGGCTGGCACAACCGGCCGTGGCAGGAGGCGGTGATCTACGAGCTGCACGTCGGGACTTTCACGCCGGAGGGTACCTACACCGGCGCCGCCACCAAACTGGGCCACCTGCGAGAGCATGGCATTACGGCGATAGAGCTGATGCCGCTTTCCGACTTCGCCGGCAAGCGCAACTGGGGCTACGACGGCGTGCTGCCCTTCGCGCCGGACAGCGCCTATGGGCGGCCCGAAGATCTCGAGGCGCTGGTCGAGGCCGCGCATAACGCCGGGCTAATGGTGTTCCTCGACGTGGTCTACAACCATTTCGGACCGAAGGGCAACTATCTCAGCGTGTATGCGCCGCAGTTTTTCACCGACCGGTACAACACGCCGTGGGGCGCGGCGATCAACTTCGCGAACGAGGTGGTGCGCCAGTACTTCATCCACAACGTGCTCTACTGGCTCGAGGAGTACCACTTCGACGGCCTGCGCTTCGACGCGGTGCACGCGATCATCGATCACTCGCCGCGCCACATCCTCGACGAGATCCGCGACAACGTGCCCTCATCTTCCATCCCATATAAGCACCTGGTGCTCGAGAACGACGCCAACCAGGCGCGCTTCGTCGGGCCGGGCAAGTACAACGCGCAGTGGAACGACGACTCGCATCATGCCTATCACGTCACGGCGAGCGGCGAATCCGATGGCTACTACATCAGCTATGTGGACGCGCCGGTGCGCCATCTCGCGCGCTGCCTGGCCGAGGGCTTCGCCTACCAGGGCGAGGTGTCGCCGTTCACCAAGGAGCCGCGCGGCGAGCAGTCGAGCCACCTGCCGCCGTCTTGCTTCGTCGACTTCCTGCAGAACCACGACCAGATCGGCAACCGGGCGATGGGCGAGCGGCTGCTGTGCCTTTCGGACGAAAAAAAATTAAAAGCCTTGACCGCCATCCAGCTCCTCGCGCCGTCGCCGCCGCTCATCTTCATGGGCGAGGAGTGGGGCTGCCGGCAGCCGTTCCTGTTCTTCTGCGATTTCGACGGCGAGCTCGGCGAGGCGGTGCGCAAAGGGCGGCGCGAGGAGTTCTCGCGCTTCAAGAATTTCAAGGGGCAGGTCCCCGACCCGATCGCGGAGAGCAGCTTCAAGGCCTCGGTGCTCGACTGGTCGAAGGCCGACCACGTCTGGATGGCGCACTACAAGCAGCTCCTCGGCCTGCGCCAGAGCGCTGTCGTGCCGCTCGATTGCGGCCCGGGCAAGTACCGCATGCTCGGCGAGCGCGCCTTCGAGGTGACCTGGGGCAAGCTCTCGCTCATCGCCAACTGCGGCGACCAGGAGATCACCGTCAAGGACGCACCCGGGCAGACGCCGCTCTGGACCAACGGCCCTCCCGGCGCGCCCTGGAGCGTCAACTGGTGGATCAAACATTAATTCGGGGACGGAGCCCGATCTAATTCGGGCTCCGTCCCCGAATTCCAAATGACTGAAATCGCTGAGAGCTACCTCGACGTCTGGGGGCGCGAGAAGAAGATCGACCCCGCGACGCGCGCGGCGCTCGCGCGGGCACTGGGTCCGCCGCGCAAGCCGGCGAAGGTCAAGCTCGAGTCCGGGCGCTGCTACGAGCCCGAGCTCCTCGCGCAGGGCGGCCGCGTCTGGGGCTTCATGGTGCAGCTCTACGGCGTGCGCTCGAAGCGCAACTGGGGCATCGGCGACTT
>DASWER010000342.1:0-3329 GCA_036394655.1 Burkholderiales bacterium | reverse complement strand
GCCGTCTTCCCGCGGCTACGGCCCGTGGCCCTATCGCGATCCGCTCGGGCGGCGTTTCATCGGCTATCCCTACGGCGCGTTTGGCGATCCCTTCGGCGATCGCGACATGGAGGAGCAGCGCCTCCTCAACTTCTGCATGCGCGCCAAGGGCTACGAGCTGGTCCCGGCGCCTAAGAGCTGATGATCCAGCCTTCGCCTTGCGGCGCGTGCGCCGGGATGCCGTAATTCGGCTGCCGCGCCGCCCAGGCCGCTTGCACCGCGCAGATCGCGGCATCGACTAAATCGCCGCTGCCGTCGGTGACCAGCGCTTTTTCCACCGCGGATGATGCCCTCAGCCGGATGCCGAGCGGCTCGCCTGCTTTCAGCGCCGCAGCGACGCGCTTGCGCACGGCGCGCCGCGCCGGCGTTTGTTCGCTGCGCGTGTCGCTCTTGTACGAATCGCGAATGCCGAGGTGCTTGCGCACCAGCAGCCCCGGATAGGCCTCTAGCGCCACGCGCTTCGCATCCCCCTCCACCAGCGCGGGTACATGCAAGCCGGCAGCCAGCACGCGCCGCGCGCCTTCGTGAAACATGAGCGCGACCGGCGGATTCACCAGCTTCATTGGACTCGACGAGCCCGCGGGATGGTCGGTGGCGCGGTGCGCGTAGCGGCTGCCGGGCTGGCGCGTGTTGCGATAGGCGTCGAGCGCGGCGCGAAACTGCGGGCGATCGAAACCGCTGCAATGCGCGACCAGCGCCGGCCAGTGCAAAGGCCACGCCAGATCGCGCACCAGCTCGCGCGGCAGGCTGAACGGAAAATCGAAGCCGCCGACCCAGGGGCCTTTGCGCGTTAGCAGCTCTTCAAAAGCCGCGAAGGATTCCAGCCTTTCGATGCGCTCCAGCGTGAGGGTGTTTCGGCTGAGAACTGCAACGGCGGCCGTAATGGGCTTCGCACGCCGCGGCGCGCAGGTGAAGTCGACGCCGTAGATCCTCAACGCAATGCTTGGCGCAGGGCATCGAGCGGCGCGGATCGATGGCCGCGGCGCCAGACCAGCATGGTGCGCGCATTGGCGATGCTCGCGGGCAGCGCGTGCACCGCGACCTGCGCTTCGATGCCGATCGCGCGCAGCACGGACTTCGGCACCACCGCGATGCCGCTGCCTGCCGCGACGCAGGCGGTGATGGCGTGATACGAGCCGTACTCCATGACGCGCTCGGCGACGATGCTCGAGCGGCCGAGCCAGGCCTCGAGCCGGCGGCGGTAGGAGCAGCCGGTAGTGAACGCCAGCACCACGCGCTGGTCGATGTCGTTCGGCGAGCGCACGCGCGCGTGTCCTTTCGGCGTGATCAGCACCAGCTCCTCGCTGAAGGCGTGCAGCGTCTCGAGGTTCTTCGCGGCAAACGGCTCGGCCACGAAAGCGGCCTCGATCTCGCCGCGCAGCACGCGGTCGACCAGCGCGCCGCTGGTGCCGGTGACGAGCTCGAGGCGCACTGCCGGGTAATCGCGGTGATAGCGCGCGAGCACCGGCGGCAGGCGCGTCGCCGCGGTGCTCTCGAGCGTGCCGAGGCGAAACACGCCATGCGGGCCGTGGCCTTTGAGGGCGGCGTGCGCCTCCGACGAAAGCCGCAGCAGCCGGTCGGCGTAGGCGAGCAGCACCTTGCCTTCGGAGGACAGCACCAGCTTTCGCCCCTGGCGGTGAAACAGCTTGGTGCCCAGGCGCGCCTCGAGCTGCTGGACGCGCGTGGTGACGTTCGATTGCACGCGGTGCAGCGCGGTGGCGGCCCTGGTGATGCCGCCCAGCTCGGCCACCGTCTTGAAGATGTGCAGCTCGACCAGATCCATGGTTCTGTAAAAGAGAACGAAAGGTTCTCAATTATTCATTTTTCAGGAAGGCGCCGTCAACGTACATTAGCGCCATGGAAGCTTCGAGTCGAGTGGCGGCTGCCGGCCTCGCCGCCCTGGCGGTGGCCATGGGCATCGGCCGCTTCGCCTTCACGCCGCTCCTGCCGATGATGCAGGACGACGCCGGCGTTTCGCTCGCGCAGGGCGGCTATCTCGCGGCGGCGAACTATCTCGGCTACCTGGTCGGCGCACTCTGGGCTGTCCGGCGGGTGCGCCCGCACCTCGCCATCCGCGCCGCGCTCGTGGCGATCGTGCTCTCGACGCTCGGCATGGGCCTCGCGCACGACTTCGTGTCCTGGCTGGTGCTGCGGTTCATCGCCGGCGTGGCGAGCGCGTGGGCGCTGGTCTACGTCTCCTCCTGGTGCCTGGAGCG
The DNA here is from genome assembly GCA_036394655.1 of Burkholderiales bacterium. Lineage (GTDB taxonomy): Bacteria > Pseudomonadota > Gammaproteobacteria > Burkholderiales > SG8-39 > SCGC-AG-212-J23. The sequence goes on along the minus strand of DASWER010000342.1, from coordinate 1,074 downwards.
CCTCGCGCTGCTTCGCCGGCCGACGCTGAACAGCGTGGTGTTCACCGGCGTCGGCACGGGCGTCTTGATAGCGGGCGTCATTTGCCTCGCGCTGATGAGCGCGCACGCGAGCTCCAGCGGGGCCTGGATCGGTCTCGGCGCGCTCTCGCTCGTGGTGGCGGCTGTGGTGTGGCCGGTGCTCGGCGTCGATGGAAGCGATGCAAGGCCTGCAACGCAAGGCGGCATGCGCTGGACCAGCGACTCGCTACGCCTGGTGCTGTGCTACGGCGCCTACGGCTTCGGCTACATCATTCCCGCGACCTTCGTCCCGGTGATGGCGAAGCAGGTGATTGCCGATCCGCGGCTCTTCGGCTGGGCGTGGCCGATCTTCGGACTCACCGCCGCGATCTCCACGCTGCTCGCCGGGCCGCTGGCGCGCGCCTACGGCAACCGGCGCGTCTGGAGCGCGAGCGCGATCGCGATGGCGCTCGGCGTCGTGAGCCCGGTGCTGTTCCCCGGCCTGGGCGGCATCCTGCTCGCGGCGGTTCTGGTCGGCGCCACCTTCGTGGTCATCACCCTGCTCGGCGTGCAGGAAGCGCGGCGCATCGCCGGGGATCGGGCGCCGCCGCTGGTGGCGGCCATGACGGCGGGCTTCGCCCTCGGGCAGGTCGCCGGACCGCTAAGCGTGACTTTCGTCGTGGAGCGGCAAGGCTTTGCCGCCGCGCTGCTGTTCGCCGCCCTGCTGCTCGTGCTGAGCGCCATCGCGCTCTTGAAGGAGAAGCCCTGATGATGCCGGACAGGATGCCGCCGCTCGAGGCTGCGGCGATGAGCGAAGCGCAACGCAACGCGGCGCAGGCGCTTGCGGCTGGCCCGCGCGGCGGCGTCAAAGGGCCTTTCATCGCGCTGCTGCGCAGCCCCGAGCTGATGGACCGGCTGCAGCAGGTGGGCGAATACCTGCGCTTTCGCAGCTCGCTCGAGCCGCGCCTGAGCGAATTCCTGATGCTCATCGTCTCGCGGCGCTGGACGCAGCAGTTCGAGTGGGCGGTGCATGTGCCGCTCGCGCTGAAAGCCGGGGTGAAGCCGCAGACGGTTGAT
>DASWER010000341.1:0-1904 GCA_036394655.1 Burkholderiales bacterium | reverse complement strand
GACCTGAGCACGCACGAGGCCGTGACGCGGCTCGTGCCGGTGTACTTCTCGACCGAGAAGGACGCGATCCACGCCGCGGCGCTGGTGCTCCGCGGCGGGCAGTTCGTCTGGCTGATCGAGGGGCCGGACGTGCGCTATACGGCTGCCGAGGTCGAGGAGCGCTGCAAGCCGATTCTTCAGATCTTCAAGCGCTCGCCGCCCAAGCCCTAGGTCTTCGTGGCGGCGATGAGCCGCTTCACGAACTCGTCGAGCGCCTTGCGATCGATCCAGCGCACCACCGCCACGAGGTCGTGCTCGGGATCGACATAGATCATGTTGGTGCCGTTGCCGATGTGCGCGAAAGCGCTCGCCGGCGCGCTCGGCAACAGCTTGCGGTCGCGGTTGTTGTACCAGTTCATGAAGCCGTAGCTCGGCTCCGCCGGGGTGGGCGTCAGCGCCCATTCCACCCATTGGTCGGAGAGTAGCTGGCGGTCCTGCCACTTGCCGCGGCGTAACGTCAGATAGCCGAAGCGCGCCATGTCATAAGCGTTTATGAACATGCCGCCGCCCCAGTGGCCGCCGCCGGAGACTGATTGCGCGATGCTGCCGTCGAGCACCACCCAGGAATTGTCGTAGCCGAACCAGCGCCAGGTATTCGAGGCGCCGATCGGATCCATGATCGCTTCCTTCAGCACCTGCGGCAGCGGCCGGCGCCAGACGTTGAGCGCGGAGAGCGCGAGCGCATTCACGCGCACGTCGTTGTACTTGTACACCGTGCCGGCTTTGTTGCGCGGCCGTGTCAGCCATTCCGCGGGCTTGTCGCTCGGCCGGTCGGCCCAGTCGGGCTTGTCCCAGAGCGTGCCTTCCCAGTCGCTGGTCTGGCGCAGCATATGGTTCCAGGTGACCGTGCGGTTATGCGGCGTCTCGAAGAGATACAACAGCCCGGGCTTGCCATAGACCTGGATCGGCGGCACGGCATCGCGTACCGGCTCGTCGAGATTGCGGATCATGCCCCGGTCGTACGCGACGCCGATAACACTCGAGAGCATGCTCTTCGTGACGCTGTGCGTCATGTCGACGCGCGACGGCTCGCCCCACTCCGCCACGATGTAGCCCTTGTGCACGACGACGCCAGTCGGGTCGCCGCGATCCTTGATCGGGCCGATCGCGCTGCCGTGCGGCTCGCGGCCGAAGGTCTGGTAATGGTTGAGCGTCAGATCGCGCGGGTTGCGCACTTCGCTCGCGATCGCGTAATTCACCGCGTCCTTCAGCCGCTGGGCATTGATGCCGGCTTCGGCAGCCGCCTTGTGCTGCCAGACGGCGTCGGGATAGTAGGTCTGCGCCGACGCGGCGCACGCTACCGCGAGGAGCGCGACGAAGCAGATCAGGCGCACATTCACTCTTTCAGTGCTTGCTGCAGCGCATCCGGAGCAATTCGCGCGGTGACGCCGGCGCGCTCTTCCTGCAGTGTCATCGCAATGCGGAAATCGCGGTCGATCCAGCCGCGCTCTATGGCGCGCGACAGCTCGTCCAGGGCGATCTTGCCGATCTGCATCGGCACGTCGGCTTCCTTTGCGAGCTCGAGCGCCAGGGTCGCATCCTTGTGCGCGAGTCGCAGGCTGAAGAACGCCGGATCGTATTTGCCGAGCAGGAAATGCTCGGCCAGGCGATCGAAGGTGCGCTTGCGCCCGGTGGCGCCTTGCCGCAGCGCGCGAAACAGCGCCAGCGGCTCGACTCCCGCCTTGACCCCCAGGGTGAAGATCTCGGCGAGCGCGGCATGCACCGAAAAGCTCGCGATGTTGTGCGCGAGCTTGGCGACCGTGCCCGCGCCGATCGGGCCGACGTAGAACGGCTGATCGCCCATCGTGCGCAGGATGGACACGTAGCGCTCGTAAGTGGGGCGGTCGCCGCCGACCCAGATCGCC
>DASWER010000340.1:0-2581 GCA_036394655.1 Burkholderiales bacterium | reverse complement strand
ACGTCGATCGCAGGGTCGGTCGATTCGCCGTGCACCAGGAGCGGCAGCCCGACCTCCTCCATCTTCTCGAGCGTGTGGAAGCAGCGCGACAGGCGCGTGACGCCGGCGTCGGAGTGCGTGGTGGCGCCCGCCGGGTAGAGCTTCACGCCCTGGATGCGGCCCGAGAGCTTGGCGCGCGAGATCTCCTCGGGCGGCGTGTCGTCGGTGAGATAAAGCGTCATCAGCGGCTCGAACTGCGCGTCGTCGGCAAGTTCGCCGAGGATGCGATCGCGGTAGTGCAGGACCTGCGCCGTGGTGCGCAGCGGCGGCTTGAGGTTCGGCATGACGATCGCGCGCGCGAATTGGCGCGCGGTGTCGGCCAGCACGCTCGCCATCGCCGGCCCGTCGCGCAGATGCAGATGGCAGTCGTCGGGCCGCCTGAGCGTGATGCGATCCATCGCGGCGATTTTACTTGGCCCGGTCGAGTGCTTTGCGATACAGCTCGGCCTTGGGCAGGCCGGTGATGCGCGCCGCGAGCCTGGCGGCCTCGCTTGGCGCGAGCGCTTCCAGCAAAATTTTCAATACATGATCTGCCTCCAGCTCGTGGGATGAACGTTCCTCGCCGGGCGCGAGCACCAGCACGAACTCGCCCTGGTCGCGATGGGCGCGAGCCTGCAACCAGGCGGCAGCGTGAGCCAGCGGCATGCGTGCCACCTCCTCGAACTTCTTGCTGAGCTCGCGTGCGATGACGATCTCGCGCTCGGGCCCGAAGCGCTCCTGCAGGTCCTGCAGCGTGGCCGCAATGCGATGCGGCGCTTCGTAGAACACCACCGGCCAGGGCAGCTCGAGCGCTTCGAGCGCCTTGCGGCGTGCGGCGGCCTGCGCGGGCAGAAAGCCGGCGAAGAGGAAGCGGCTGGCGACGAAGCCCGATGCCGAGACCGCCGCGGCGGCCGCGCTGGGCCCGGGGATCGGACTCACCGCGATGCCCGCGCGGTGCGCCTCGGCGACCAGCCAGGCACCGGGATCGGCGAGCGCCGGCGTGCCCGCATCGCTGACCAGCGCCACGTTCTTGCCCTGGCGCAGCGCTTCGAGCAGCGACTTCGCCGCCGTGCGCTCATTGTGCTCGTGCAGCGCCACGGTGTGCCCGCTGATGCCGTAGCGCGTGAGCAGGGTGCGCGTGGTGCGCGTGTCCTCGCAGGCGATGAGATCGGCGGCACGCAGCGTCTCCACCGAGCGCGGACTCGCATCGGTGAGATTGCCGATCGGCGTCGCCACGACGTACAGGGTTCCGGTCAACCGGCGCGTCTCCTCATTCGTTAAGCGTGCCATGAACCGCGAGGGCGCGCGAGCCGAGGATCTCTGTGCCGAGCTGCTGCGCGCGGCCGGCTTGAAGCTGGTCGAGCGCAACTGGCGCTGCCGGCTGGGCGAGATCGACCTGATCGCCGAGGAGCGCGGCACGCTGGTGTTCGCCGAGGTGCGCATGCGCGGCCCGGGCGGCTTCGGCGGCGCCGCCGAAAGCATCACCGCCGCGAAGCGCGCGCGCCTGATCGCCGCGGCGCGGCTTTATCTCACGCGGCGGCCCGAGGTCAATTGCCGGTTCGATGTCTTCCTGGTCGACGGCCCGCCGCGCCATGTGCAGTGGATCCGTAACGCGTTTGGCGAGTAGCGCGCTCGGCCTCGCGCTGTGGATCGGGGTAGCCGCGGCCGAGCCCACGGTTCGCGTGGTGGTGCAAAGCTCGGCGCTCGCCGGGTTTCGTCACCACGCCGCAACCGAAGTGTGGGATGAGCTGCGCGTCGGCGATGCGCTGGTCATGGCACGCGAGGCCGACAACCCGCACGATACCAACGCGGTGAGTCTTTCCTGGCGCGGGCGCAAGCTCGGCTACGTGCCGCGGCGCGAGAATGCCGCGCTGGCCTGGGGCCTGGATCGCGGCGAGCCGCTGCGCGCGCGCATCAGCCGGCTCACGCCGCATCCGAATCCGAGCAAGCGCCTGGAGTTCGAGGTCTACGTGCAATAGTAGAATGCCCGCTCAATGGCACGAGGAAATGCGGCACCGGCACATGCGAAGCTCCTCGGCCGCGTCGCGGCGCATTTCGCCGAAAGCGCGAAGCTCAAGCAGCAGTCGGCCGAGGTGCTCGGCGCGCCGATCGCGGCGGCCGGCGTGCTGCTCGCCGAGGCGCTCAGGAGCGGCGGCAAGGCGCTCGCCTGCGGCAACGGCGGCTCGGCCGCCGATTCGCAGCATTTCGCCGCGGAGCTGGTGGGCCGCTTCGAGCGCGAGCGCCCCGGCCTTCCGGCCGTGTCGCTCACCACGGACAGCTCGGCGCTCACCGCCATCGCCAACGATTACGACTACGACCGCGTTTTCTCCAAGCAGGTCGAGGCCCTCGGCAACGAGGGCGACGTCCTCCTCGCCATATCGACGTCCGGAAACTCGAAGAACGTCGTCGAGGCGATAAAGGCGGCACAGGCGCGCAAGCTCGTCGTCATTGCGCTGACCGGGCGCGACGGCGGCGCCATGGGCCGCATGTGCGGCCCGCGTGACTTCCACATCAACGTGGCGCATCAGCGCACGATGCGCGTGCAGGAAGTGCACCTGCTCGT
>DASWER010000339.1:0-6783 GCA_036394655.1 Burkholderiales bacterium | reverse complement strand
GCGCTGGCGTGCTTTTCAGCCGGCGCGGCTGCGCAAGTGCAGCTTGCTGCCAATCTCGCCGAGCTCAGCCTCGAGGAGCTGGCCAATCTGCAGGTCACGTCGGTATCGCGCCGCGCCGAGCGGCTCGCCGACGCCGCCGCGGCGCTCTACGTGATCACCGGCGAGGACATCCGCCGCTCCGGCGTGACCAGTCTTCCCGAAGCGCTGCGCCTCGCGCCGAACCTCGAGGTGGCGCGGATCGATTCGCGGCAGTACGCGATCAGCGCGCGCGGCTTCAACAACTCGATCGGCAACAAGCTCTTGGTGCTGATCGACGGCCGCACGGTCTACACGCCGCTGTTCTCCGGCGTGTTCTGGGATGCGCAGGACACGCTGCTCGACGACATCGATCGCATCGAGGTGATCAGCGGTCCCGGCGCCACGCTGTGGGGCGCCAATGCGGTGAACGGCGTGATCAACGTGATCACGCGCCGCGCCTCCGAGACGCGCGGCACGCTCGCCGAGCTTGGCGCGGGAAACCGCGAGCGCGGCATCTCGGCGCGCCACGGCGTCGACCTACAGGGCGGCGGCGCCTTGCGCATCTACGGCAAGTTCTTCGATCGCGACAACACCGTGCGCGCCAACGGCAGCGCCGTGCGCGACGAGTGGCAGAACGGCCAGACGGGATTTCGCGGCGACTGGGGCAGCGCGGCGAGCGGCTTCACGCTGCAGGGCGATGTCTATCGCGGCTCGATCCAGCAGCCGGTCGGCAACGACGTCACGCTCTCGGGCGGCAATCTTCTTGGCCGCATGACCCGCTCGCTGGCAGGCGAAGACCGCGTGCAGGCGCAGGTTTATTTCGACAACACGCAGCGCGACATTCCAGGCAGCTTCGGCGAGCGGCTGAACACTTTCGACGCCGAAGCGCAGCACGCCTTTCAGGCGGCGCGGGACCACTTCGTCACCTGGGGCGGCGGCCATCGCCGCGCCCACGATCGCGTCAACAACAGCGCCGGGCTCGCCTTCCTGCCGGACCGGACCACGCTGCACTGGACCAACGTCTTCGCGCAGGACGAGGTCACTCTCGGCGAGCGGTGGCGCCTTACGCTCGGCACCAAGTTCGAAAGCAACGTCTACACCGGCACCGAGGCGCTGCCCTCCGCACGGATTGCGTGGAAGCCCGACCCGCAGCAGCTCGTCTGGGCGGCCGCTTCGCGCGCGGTGCGCGCGCCCTCGCGCCTCGATCGCGACCTCTTCGTTCCCGCACAGCCTCCGTTTCTCCTCGCCGGCGGACCCGACTTCCGCTCCGAGGTGGCCAAGGTCCTGGAGCTTGGCTACCGCGCGCAGCCGTCGACGCGCTTCTCTTACTCGGTGACCGGCTTCTACAGCCAGTACGACCACCTGCGCACCCTCGAGCGCGTCGGCACGACGTTCGTGCTGGGCAACAAGATGGAAGGCCGCAGCAAGGGAATCGAAGCCTGGGGAACGTTCCAGGCTGCGTCCCACTGGCGGCTCAGCGCCGGCGCGCTGCTGCTCGACCAGGACCTGCGCTTGAAGAGCGACAGCACCGATACCTCCGGCGTCGCCGCGGCGGGCAACGATCCCAAGCACCAGTTCAGCCTGCGATCGTCGCTCGATCTGGCGGGCAACCAGCACTTCGACGTCATGGCGCGCTATGTCGGTGCACTGCCCAACCCGGCGGTGCCGGCCTATAGCGCGGTCGACGCGCGCTACGCCTGGCAGCTGCGGCGCGGGCTCGAGGTCTCGGTCACGGCGCAGAACCTCTTCGACCATGCGCATCCCGAGTTCGGCGCGCCGGCCACGCGCAGCGAGATCGAGCGCGGCTTCTTCGTGAGAGCGAAATGGTCGCACTGACGCTGCGCCTTGCCTTCGTCGCCGCGCTGCTCTGGGCGCAGGCCGGATTCGCCCAGACCGAGAACCGGCCGGCCGAAGTGCAGATCAAGGCCGCGTTCCTCTACAAGTTTGGCGATTTCGTGCAGTGGCCGCCGGCTGCGTTGGCGCGCGCGGATGCGCCGTTTGTGATCGGCGTGCTCGCGGCCGACGACCTCGCCGGCGCGCTCGAGCAGCTGGTTGCCAACCGCAGTGTGCAAGGCCATCCGGTGGCCGTGCGGCGCGTGCGGCGCGGCGAGCCGCTCGCCGGGCTGCATGTGCTCTTCATCGGCCAGGCGGAATCGGCACGCCTTGCCGAAACGCTGGCCGCCGCGAGGGGCCAAGCCGTCCTGACCGTGACCGAGAGCGAAAATGCGCTGGCCGCGGGGAGCATGATCAATTTCGTCGCCGAGGATCAGCGCGTGCGCTTCGACGTCGCGCTGCCGAGCGCCGAGCGCGGCCAGCTGAAGATCAGCTCGCGCCTGCTGGCGGTGGCGAGACGGGTGATCACGAGCTAGCCATGGCCGCGCCGCGCCAGTCCATCAGCCGCAAGATCCTCGCGGTCAAGCTCGCCACCACGCTGGCGGCGCTGCTGATCGCCATCGCGGCAATGGTCGCCTACGACCTGCGGCTTTATCGCCAGAGCTGGATCAACGATCTCAATACGCAAGCCGAGCTGCTCGGGCAGATGACCGCGCCGGCGCTCAGCTTCGACGACCCCAAGGTGGCGCGGGAAAACCTTGCGCTGCTGCGCTACCGCCCGAAGATCCTCGCCGCGGCCATCTACGACGCGCGCGGGCGCCTGTTTGCCACCTACCAGCAGCCGGCGGGCGAATTTCCGCGGCTGCCCGAAGGCGACGGCGTCAGGGTCGAGGGCAACGACCTGGTGGTCTTCAAGCGCATCGTCAGCGACCGCGAAATCCTCGGCACGGTGTACCTGCGCGCCGACTACGAGCTGTTCGACCGCCTGCTGGGCTATCTCGGCATCGCGGCGATCGTCACCGTGCTCGCCATGGGGGTGGCGTATCTCTTCTCGCGCTGGGTGCACCGCGTCCTGGTGCGTCCGGTGCTCGCCATCACGCGCATCGCGACCGAGGTGAGCGAAAAGCGCAATTATTCCCTGCGCGCCGAAAAGCTCACCAACGACGAGCTCGGCCTGCTCGCCGAGAGCTTCAACGGCATGCTCGCGGAAATCGAGAGCGCGACGCGCGGGCTCCAGGCCTCGAACCGCGAAGCCGAGCGCGAGGTGGGCGAGCGGCGCCGCGCCGAGGAAGAAGTGCTGCGGCTCAACGCCGAGCTGGAAACGCGCGTCAAGCAGCGCACCATCGAGCTGCAGGCGACCAACGCCGAGCTCGAGGCGTTCTGCTATTCGGTGTCGCACGACCTGCGCGCGCCGCTGCGCTCGATCGACGGCTTCAGCCAGGCGCTGCTCGAGGACTTTCCCAAGGAGGTGCCCGAGGAGGCGAGCCGCTACCTCGGACGCATCCGCGCCTCGACGCAGCGCATGGGCCAGCTGATCGAGGACCTGCTGAATCTTTCCAAGGTGTCGCGCGGCGAGCTCGCGCGGCGCGACGTCGACGTCGGCGAGCTCGCGCGCCAGGTGGTCGCGGACGTGCAGAGCCGCGAGCCGGCGCGCAAGGTCGAAGTCTCGGTGTGGGACGGCATGCAGGCCTACGCCGACCCGCGCCTGCTGCGCGCGGCGCTGGAGAACCTGATCGGCAATGCGTGGAAGTTCAGCGCCAAGGCCGAGCAGCCGCGCATCGAGATCGGCCTGTTGCGCGACGGGCAGGAGGCGACCTTCTTCGTGCGCGACAACGGCGCCGGCTTCGACATGCGCTATGCCAACAAGCTGTTCGGCGCCTTCCAGCGCTTGCATTCGGCGAACGAGTACCAGGGCACCGGCATCGGCCTCGCCACGGTACAGCGCATCGTGCATCGGCACGGCGGGCGCATCTGGGCCGATGCCACGCCCGGCAAGGGCGCGGTGTTCTTCTTCACGCTGGCGGGCAGAAACGATGCCGCGCCGGCAGCAAAACAGGAGGCAGCCGCATGAGCGATCTTTCTGCTGTGAATATGCTCTTCGTGGAGGACTCGCCCGACGACGTCGAGCTTGCTTTGCGCACGCTCAAGGCCGATGGCATCCGGCCGGTCTGGCAGCGCGTCGAGTCCGAGGGGAGCCTGCGCCAGGCGCTCGGCGGGCTCAAGCCCGACGCGATCCTGTCGGATTTCTCGATGCCCGGTTTCGATGGCCTGCACGCGTTGCGCATCGCGCGCGAGCTGACCCCGGAGATTCCATTCATCTTCGTCTCGGGGACGATCGGCGAGGAGCGCGCGATCGAGGCGATCCGCGCCGGCGCCACCGATTACGTCCTGAAGAACAACCTGCGCCGCCTCGGCACGGCGGTGAAGCGCGCGCTCGCCGAGGCCGCCGACCGCAGCCGTACGCGCAGCATCGAAGAGGAGCGCGCCCGTCTGGTCGAGATCCTCGAGGCGACCAGCGACTACGTTGCGATGGCAAGCCCGGAGGGGCGGGTGCTGTACCTGAATGCGGCGTGGCGCAAGCTTGCCGGGGCCAGGGCGCCGAACGACCTGCTGCTCGAGGAGGGGCAGAGCGAGACGGCGGTGCTGGCCGCCGACGGCGCGGACGTGCCGGTGTCGCAGGTGGTGATCGCGCATCGCGGCGCCGACGGCGCGGTCCGGTTCCGCTCGACCATCGCGCGCGACATCCGCGAGCGCAAGGCCTACGAGGCGCGCCTCACGTATCTCGCCAACTACGATTCGCTCACGGCGCTGCCCAACCGCAGCCTGCTCGGCGACCGCGCATCGCTCGCCATTGCGCACGCTCGGCGCACCCATGGCGGCTGCGCCCTGCTGGTCGCCAGCATCGATCGCTTCCAGCTCCTGAACGACAGCTACGGCCACGCGGCGGGCGATGCACTGCTCAAGCTGATCGCGGAGCGCGTGTCGCAGGCGCTGCGCGGCGGCGATACCGCGGCGCGCGTCGGCGCCGATGTCTTTGCCGTCCTGGCAAGCGACCTCGCGCGTCCGGACGACGTGCTGCGCGTCGCGCGCGACATCCGCAAGGCAATGACTGCGCCTTTCGGCGTCGATGGCCGCGAAGTCCACGTGACCCTCAGCGTGGGCGCGAGCGTGTATCCGCGCGACGGCGAGGACTTCGACCTGATGCTGCGCAATGCCGATGCCGCCGCCAACCGCGTCAAGGACGCGGGCGGCAATGCCTTCCAGTTCTACGCCGCCGACATGACGCGCCACGCGCTGGACCGCGTCGAGCTGGAGAACGCGCTGCGCTCGGCGATCGGCCAGAAGCAGCTCGAGATGCATTACCAGCCGCAGATCGACCTCGCCAGCGGCGCCATCATCGCCCTCGAGGCGCTGATGCGCTGGAAGCATCCGCAGCGCGGCTTGGTCTCGCCCGCGCTGTTCATCCCGATCGCCGAGGAATCCGAGCTGATCCAGGAGCTCGGCCTGTGGGCGCTGGACGACGCGCTGCAGCGCGCCGCGCAATGGCACGCCGCCGGGTGGCGCGTGCGCGTCGCGGTCAACGTATCGGCGCGCCAGTTCCGGCGCGACGGCTTCGTGCAGGCGGTGGCCAACGCTCTGCGCACGCACGACGTCGATCCGGCGTCGCTCGAGCTCGAGCTCACTGAAAGCGTGCTGATCGACGATCGCGAGAAGGCGCTCGGCATCCTGCGGGAGCTCAAGGGACTCGGCGTGCAGATCGCGGTGGACGATTTCGGCACCGGCTATTCGAGCCTGAGCTACCTCTCGGGCCTGCCGGTCGACTGCCTGAAGATCGACCGCGCGTTCGTCACCCGCATGGGCAAGGGCGGGCGCGACGCCGCGCTCGCGCAGGCGATCGTCTCGATGGGCCACGCGCTGGGCATGCGCGTGCTCGCCGAAGGGGTCGAGACGGCCGAGCAGCTGCAGCTGCTGCGCGCCCAGGGTTGCGACGAAGGCCAGGGCTATCTCTTCGCCAAGCCGGCGGCGCCCGATGCGCTTGGCGAGCTGTTGAAAACCGGGAGGATCGATGTCTGAAAAGCTGATCATGCTGGTCGAGGACAGCCCCGACGACGAGGAGCTCACCACCCGGGCGCTGCGCCAGGCGAAGATCGCCAACGAGATCGTGGTGGCGCGCGACGGCGCCGAAGCGGTCGATTTCCTGTTCGGCGAAGGCGCCTACGCGGGGCGCGACCTGTCGCGCATGCCGGCGGTGATCCTGCTCGACCTCAAGCTGCCGAAGCTCTCCGGGCTCGATGTGCTGACCCGGCTGCGCGCCGATCCGCGCACCAAGCTGATTCCGACGGTGATCCTGACCTCCTCCTCCGAGGAGGAGGACATGCTGAAGAGCTACCAGTTCGGCGCCAACAGCTATGTACGCAAGCCGATCGACTTCGGCCAGTTCGCCAACGCCGTGAGCCAGCTGGGCATCTATTGGCTACTCTTGAATCAGCCGGTTCCGAAGCACTAGCGCGCGAGCGCCTGAAGCACGCGCTGGCGGCGGACGAGCTGGTGCTCTTCTGCCAGCCGATCCGCGCGCTCGTCGGGGCGGGCTATCCGATGGCGGAAGTGCTGGTGCGCATGCGCGACGAAGAGAAGGCGCTGCTGCCGCCGGGGGAGTTCCTGCCGGTGTTCGAGGAGCTGGGCATGATGCCGCAGCTCGACCGCTGGGTGGTGCGCCATGTCTTGCCCCACCTGAGGCGCGGCTGCCGCATTCCCTGCTTCACCATCAACCTCTCCGGCCAGACGCTGGGCGACGAGCTCTTCCCGGGCTTCGTCGCCGCGGAGCTCAAGGCGAGCGGCGTGCCGCCGGAGTCGCTGGTCTTCGAGTTCGACGAGGCTGATCTCGCCGCCGGCATGGACCGCGCCTCGGCGGCGGCCACGGCGCTGCAGCTC
>DASWER010000338.1:0-2888 GCA_036394655.1 Burkholderiales bacterium | reverse complement strand
GCGCGGTTGATGAGCTCGCGGGCTTCCGGCGTGAAGCCGTAGTGCAGGTTGTTGCGCACCGCCTGGCCGCCGGCGTTCGGGTCGTAGCTGCCATAGAGCGAATACCACAGCACGCGCTCGCCGAAGCCGGTGGTCTGCTCCTTCGCCATCTTCACCACCTCGGTCGCGTTCTTCGGATCGGCGAGGAACAGCTGCGCGTCGAGCTCGGCCTGCAGCCAGCCCTTCACCACATCGGGCCGCTGCGTGATGAGATCGGCGCGCATGGCGAGAAAGCCGCCGTCGTTCTCCTGCACGCTCGCGCCCGACGCGATGCGCCGCGCGAGGCCTTCCTGCACCAGGCGCGAGGCGGTCGGCTCCCAGATCACCGCCGCGTCGAGCTTGCCGGCGCGGAAGTTGGACGTGATCACCTCGATGTTCTGGTTGAGATACTCCTTCGGGCTGATGTTCAGCTTCTTGAAGGTCGCCTGCGCGTAGCGGTCGGTGCAGGAGCCCTTCGGCACCGCGACCGTCTTGCCGTCGAGCCAGCGCAGCGCCTGCGTCGCGTCCTGGAACTTCGGCGCATCGTTGCGCGCCAGGAAAATGTTGCACTGGTCGAAGGCGAGCCCCAGGTTCGCCACCAGGCGCACGTCGGCCACCTCGGTCTTGGTGGTCGAGACGATCGACGGCATGTCGCCCATGTAGCCGATGTTCTGCTTGCCGGCGAGCATGTTGTTGACGATGATCGCGCCCTGCAGGCCGATCTGGAACTCGATGTCCGAGCCCTTCGGCAGGTACTTCTCGTAGAACTTCTTGCCGCGCATCACCACGCCCGACCACGATTGCGTGTAGTAGGGCTGGTAGCCGACCACCAGCTTGACCGGCGAGCCGGGCTTGCCGTAATCGATGTCCGCGGCGAAAGCGCAGGTAGTGAACAGCGCAGCCAGTGCCGCCGATGTGAAGTGCCTTCTGTCCATGACGCCCCTCCTCTAGGGTTGTGCTGCTATTTCGGCATCAGTGAAATGTCCTGCGCCTGGATGATGCCCAGCGGCAGCGGTGCCTTCGCTGCCTGCGCAACTTTGCGCGCGAACGAGTCGTCGAGCGCGCCGGGGGCGGGCTTGTCGACGTCGATCACCTTGGCCTGGTGCAGGTAAACATAGGTTTCCGCGAGCAGCTTCTGAACGCGGGCATCGAATACGAAAGGCTTCTCGTCGCGGATCGGGCTGCCGCCGGCCGCCTTCGGGATCGCGCCGTAGATCGAGAACCACGCCATCTGCACGCTGATGCCGGCGGTCTGGCTCTTCACGAACTCGGCGACCTTGGTCCAGTTCTTCGGCTCGAGCACGTACTGCTGCGCCTCGAGCTCGGTCCTGAGCCAGGCCTCGACGATGTCGGGGCGCGCCTTCATGAAGTCCTCGCGCATGGCGATGGCGCCGGCATCCGAAATGCCGAAGCTGTGCCCGGTGGCGACGATGCGCGCCGAGCCTTCGCCGACGATATCGCCGATGCGCGACACCGACGGCTCCCACAGCACCGCGCCGTCGATCTTGCCCTGGCGCAGGTTGGTGGCGATCACCTCGATCGACTGGTTGAGGATCGCCGCCGGCTTGATCCTGGTGCGCTCGATCACCAGGCCGAGGAAGCGATGCGCGCAGCTGCCTTGCGGCGTCGCCAGCGTCTTGCCATCGAGCCATTTGACGGCTTCCTCGGGCGAGGCGAACTTCGGCGCATCGGCGCGCACCATGATCACGTTGCAGCGCTGGCCCGGCGACAATCCGGTGTTGGCCACCAGATCGATCGGCGCCACGCTGCGCTTGGTGGTGGCAACCACCGCCGGCATGTCGCCGAGGTAGCCGATCTGCTGCTTGTTGGCGAGCATGTTGTTGACGATGATCGAGCCCTGCAGCGCGTTCTGGAACTCGACCTCGCTGCCCGGCGGCAGGTGCTTCTTCCACAGCTCGAGCGCGCGGATCACTACCGCGGAATACGAGATCGTGTCGTAGGGCTGGTAGCCGACCACCAGCTTGACCGGATCGGCCGCCAGACTTCCCCCTGTGAAGGCCAAGCAGGCCAGTAACCCCAAAAGCCGTTTCATTTGACCCCCGATGTAGCGAGATAGCGCGCGATCAGCGCCGCCAGCCGGCGCATGACGACGAAGCCGGCGCCGGGATCCTGCTCCAGCACGGCGAGCGCCGCTTTGCCGTTGATGCGCAGCACCGACGAAGCCTCCAGGCAGCGCGCGCTCGCGATGCGATTCGGATAGCCGTCGAGCAGCGCCGCCCAGCCGAACACCTCGCCTTTTTTGAGCATGAATCCCCCCGGCGCCGTGCGCTCGCCGCGGCCCACGAGGAATTCGACGCGGCCGGCATCGAGCACGTAGAAGTCCTCGGCCGGATCGCCGGGGCGGTACAGCATCGCGCCGGCGTCGTGCGTCTCGCGGCGGGCGAGCTGGGCGAGCTTTTCCAGGATCGAGGGAGCGAGGCCATTGAAGAGCTCGCCCACGTCCAGCGCCGTGCCCTCGGCACCGAGGTAGAGCGCATCGCCCTCGCGCGACAGCGGATAGCGTTGCAGCGGCGCTTCAGCGATGCCGCGCGGCTCGCCGGTGCGGATGTCCCACTGCCACAGGTGCATGTGGCAGGTGAGGGTCGAGCCGTCGAACAGGCCCTCGCACAGCGGCACGTCCTGGTGCGGGCACACCGCCTGGAAGCCGTAGTACTCGCCGCCGGCATTCGCCACCACGAGCTTGAGGCCGCCTTCGGCCTCGCACTCCTTGAGCCCGTTCTCGGGAATATCCGCAACTTTGCACACGAGGCGTTTTTCCATCAGCTGTACTTGTCGTAGCGGATGTTGTCGGTGCTGAGCTTCGCCTCGAGCAGCAGCACGCGGATCGCCGCGTCCACCGCCGGCGGCGG
>DASWER010000337.1:0-8842 GCA_036394655.1 Burkholderiales bacterium | reverse complement strand
TGCTGGGCATCCCGTTCGACGAGAAGCGCATCCACCTCTATGGGCCGGGGTCGAAGGAGCAAATCCTGCGCTACTCGCCCGCGGGTCATGTGCCGATCCTGCACGATGGGGAAACCGTGGTCTGGGATTCGCTCGCCATTCTCGAATACCTGGCCGAGCGCCGCCCGCAGCTCTGGCCCTCGGATCCGGCGCAGCGCGCCAAGGCGCGCGCGGTCTCGGCCGAGATGCACTCGGGCTTCGCCGCCCTGCGCGAGCACATGAGCATGAACACTCGCAAGCGCTATCCCGGCAAAGGCCGCACGCCCGAAGTGCTCGCCAATATCGCGCGCATCGACGCCATCTGGGCCGAGGCGCAAGGTCCCTTCCTCTTCGGGCCATTCACCGCGGCGGACGCGATGTATGCACCGGTGGTTCTGCGCTTTCGCACGTATGACGTCGCAGTGCGCAAGCAAAGCTATATGGACGCCATGCTGGCATTGCCGGCGATGCGCGAATGGATCGAGGCCGCCGAGCGCGAGCCGGAGTCGATTCCCAGCCTCGATCTGTACGGGTGAAAACCTACCTGGTGGGCGGCGCCGTGCGCGACGAGCTGCTCGGCTTGCCGGTGAAGGAAAAGGACTTCGTCGTGGTCGGCTCGACTCCGGAGGAGATCGAGCGCCTGGGCTATAAGCCGGTCGGCAGGGACTTCCCGGTGTTCCTGCACCCCGCGACGCACGAAGAGCATGCCTTGGCCAGGACCGAAAGGAAAAGCGGGCGCGGCTACAAGGGCTTCACGGTGCATGCGGCGCCCGATGTGACGCTCGAGGATGACCTGAGGCGCCGCGATTTGACGATCAACGCGATCGCCAAGGCCGAGGACGGCACGCTGATCGACCCCTTCGGCGGCAGGAAGGATCTCGAGCGGCGCGTGCTGCGCCATGTCAGCGAGGCGTTCGCCGAAGATCCGGTGCGCATCCTGCGCGTGGCGCGTTTCGCGGCGCGCTTCGGCTTCGACGTCGCACCGGAGACGATGGCGCTGATGAAGCGCATGGTCGCCTCCGGCGAGACCGATTACCTGGTGCCGGAGCGCGTGTGGCAGGAGTTCGCCAAGGGCCTGATGGAGCGCGAGCCGGAACGCATGTTCGAGGTGCTGGAAGAGTGCGGGTTGCGCGACAAGCTGCTGCCCGAGATCCGGGCCGTGGGCAAGCTCGAAGGGCCACTGGCGCAGCGCTTCGCGCGGCTCGCCTGGCCGCTCAGGGAATCCGAGGTGCAGGCGCTGTGCGATCGCCTGAAGGTGCAGAGCGAGGTGCGCGAGCTCGCGCTGCTCGCTTGCCGCAACCGTGTGGCGCTGCGCGCATCGCGTCTTGCAACACCGGAAGCGTTGCTCGAGCTCTTGAAGCGTACCGATGCGTTCCGGCGGCCGGAGCGCTTCCAGGAGCTGCTCGCCGTGGCGCGGCGCGACCAGCCGATCATCGACACCTCGCGCCTCGAGCGCGCGCTGGCTGCCGCCATTGCAGTCGACGCCGGCGCGATCGCGGCAGGCGCAGCTTCGCCGCAGCAGATCGCCGAGCGGATCGACCGCGCCCGCGTGGAAGCGATCGCGCGCTCGGCATGAAACTTCACCTGCAGGCGCTCTACCGCAACGTGCTGGCGGGTGCCCGGCTCGCGCTTTTCATGCCGGTGCGCGCCTATGACTACCGCGTCTCGGCGCTCGACTTCGCGTTGCTGCTCGCTTTCAATTTCGCCATGTGGGTCGCTGCCGCGGCGATCCGCACCGGCCTCGCCGGCGAGTTCGACAGCGCGGCGCTGCCAATCTATCTCGCGTCGGTGCCGCTGGTGCTCGCCGCGGCGCTGGCGGTGGCGCTGGTCTACGGGGCGCGCGAGCAGCTGCTGCTCGTCGCCACTGCGCTGACCGCGAGCGATCCGCTGTTCGAGCTGGCCGGGCTGCTGTTCGCTCTGCTGGGTGAGCTGAGCGGCTATCCGCGAATCGCGGCGTTCCTGCTCCTGGCGTGGATCTGGCTGGTTTCGCTGCGCGCCATCATCGTCTGCATGGGATCGCGGCGACCGCAGGTGCTGAAGGCGGCGCTCGCGGTGACGGCGATGATCGCCATCGCCTTTTTCCTGTTCCCGCGCACCGACGTGTGGAACCCGGCGCCCGAGGAGCAGGCGCCCGATCCGCTCACCGAAGAGAAGCTGTTTCACGAGCAGGGCCGGCTCATCGAGCGCGCCCTGGATGCGATTGCGCCGGGCCGCCCCGGCGTGGCGGAGACCTACTTTGTCGGTTTTGCGCCGGATGCGAGCAATGATGTCTTCCTGAAAGAAATGCGCTTCGTGCGGCGGCAATTCGACGAGCGCTTCGGCAGCGCCGGCCGCTCGATCGCCCTGGTCAGCAGCCAGGAGGCGCTCGACGAATTCCCGATCGCCAGCGTCACCAATCTCGAGCGGGCGCTCAAACGCGTGGGCGAGCGGATGAACGGCGACCACGACACGCTGTTTCTGTTCCTCACCGCGCACGGCTACCGCGACCATCGCCTCTCCGCGGTGCAGCCGCCGCTCGATCTCGCCTCGCTCACGCCGACCTCGCTCGCGCGACTGCTGCAGGATGCCGGCATCAAGTGGCGGGTGATCGTGGTCTCGGCGTGCTATGCGGGCGGCTTCATCGAGCCGCTGCGCGACGACAACAGCATCGTCATCACCGCCGCCTCGGCCGAGCGCACGTCATTCGGCTGCGAGCCGGGACGCGACTTCACCTATTTCGGCGAAGCCTACTTCCGCGACGCGCTGGCCCGCACGCGCTCGTTCACCCGGGCCTTCGACCTCGCCAAGGCCTCGGTGGCGAAGCAGGAAGCCGCCGAGAAGCTGGTGGCGTCGCTGCCGCAGATGTGGGTCGGCCCGGCGATCGCCGAGCGCCTAAAGAAGACGCCCGATGCCCCAGACAAGGAGTGAGAGCAGCACCGTGCTCGCGAGCGGCACGTAATAGACGCGGCCGCGCAGCGGGATGCGGAAATCGCCCGGCAGGCGGCCAAGCGAAATACGTCCGAACAACGGCGTCACCATCGCTAGAATCACCAGCGCCAAGAACAACGTCACGAGCCACTTCACCATGATCGAACTCTATACCTGGAGCACCCCGAACGGCCGCAAGGTTTCCATCATGCTCGAGGAGTGCGGCCTGCCTTATCGCGTGCACAAGATCAACATTGGCACCAACACCGAGCAGTTCGCGCCAGAGTATTTGAAGATCAATCCGAACGGAAAAATCCCCTCCATCGTCGATCCCGAAGGACCCGACGGCAAGCCGATCGCGATGATGGAATCGGGCGCGATCCTGATCTATCTCGCCGGCAAGACCGGCAAGTTCCTGCCGCGCCCGGCGCGCGGCAAGTACGAGGCGCTGCAGTGGCTCATGTTCCAGATGGGCGGCGTCGGCCCGATGTTCGGCCAGGCGCACCACTTCATGCGCGCGAAGAAGGACGAGATTCCCTACGGCAGCGAGCGCTACGGCAACGAGGCCAAGCGGCTGTACGGCGTCATGGACCAGCACCTCGCCGAGCAGGACTACTTCGCCCGCGAGTACAGCATCGCCGACATGGCGATTTATCCGTGGGTGGCGCGCCACGAGTGGCACCGCGTCGAGCTCGGGCAATTCCCCAACGTGAAGCGCTGGTACGACGCGCTCGGCGCGCGGCCCGCGGTGCAAAAGGGGATGGCCGTACCGCAGGTCTAGCCGCTGCGCCGCTCCAGCGCCGCGGCGAGTGTTGCGGCGTCGACCGGCTTCACCAGATGCAGGTCGAAGCCCGCCTCGCGCGTGCGGCTGCGGTCTTCCGGCAGGCCATAGCCGGTGAGGGCGACGAGATAAGGTCGGCGCGCAGCATCGTATTCGGCGTGGATGCGTCGTGCCAGCTCATAGCCGTCCATCTGCGGCAGCCCGAGGTCGATGAGCGCAATCTCCGGCGCAGCTTGACGCACGGCTTCGAGCGCGCTCAGGCCGTCGGCCGCGACGCGCACGCGGTGGCCGCTGAGCTCGAGCATGCGCCGCAGCGTCTCGCGGGCATCGGGGTTGTCCTCGACGATCAGGATGTCGCGCGCGGTGACCGCGCCTTTGCTGTCCGGACCGGCGCGCCGCATGGACGGCGCACGCGCCGCCGGCAGGCGCACCGTGAATCTGCTGCCGCGATCCGCGCCATCGCTTTCGGCGCTGGCCGAGCCGCCGTGCAGCTCGGCGAGGCGCCGCACCAGCGTAAGGCCGATGCCAAGGCCACCGAAAGAGCGATCGAGCGGGCGCTCGCCCTGCACGAACGGGTCGAAGACGCGCGCGCTCAGCTCACGCGACATGCCGACGCCGGTATCGGAGACGCGCAGCACGGCGTCGTCGCCTTCCTTCGCCACCGACGCGGTGATGGTGCCGCCCTCGGGCGTGAACTTGAGCGCATTGCCGAGCAGGTTGCCAAGGATCTGCTCGATGCGGGTCGGGTCGGCATCGATCCACACCGGTTCGAGCTGCTGCGCCAGGCGCCGCCGCCCGGTGCGGCCGGCGGCGCGCAGCGTGGCGAGCGCGCGCGCCGCCGCCTCGCCGAGGTCGAGCGATTGGCGCTGCAGCACGATCTTCCCGGTCATGGCGCGCGCCGCGTCGAGCAGGTCGTCGGTCATGCGCGCGAGATGCTGCACCTGCCGGCTGATGACCGCCTGCGCCTGCGCGCGCGTCTCGGCGTCGGCGGCGTCCAGCAGCTGGCTCGCGTTGGCGATGGCGCCGAGCGGGTTGCGCAGCTCGTGCCCGAGCATGGCGAGGAACTCGTCCTTCGAGCGGTTCGCCGCCTCCGCGATGGTGCGCGCCTGCTGCTCGCGCGCGAGGAGCTGCTCGCGCTCGGCCTCGCCGCGCGCGCGCTCGTCCGCAGCCACCACCAGTGAATCGGCGACCTGCCGGATTTCCTCGATCGGCGTGGCCGGCAGCTTGAGCGACTCGCGCCGGCCCAGGGCGAGCGCCGCCGCGCCGAGCTCGGCCATCGGACGCGCGATGCCACGCGCCACGAGCAGCGCAGCGAGTGCGGCGAGGCCGATCGAAAGCAATATGCCGCCGCCATAGACGATGAGCGAGCGCCATGCGCCGGCATCGACGTACGAAGGCGGGATGCCGATGGCCACGGTCCAGCCGCTGCCGACCGAGCGCGTGAAGGCGGTGTAGGTCATGTCGCCCTCGATGGTCGCCATCAGGGCCGCGCCTTCGTTGGCCGGCCCCTCCAGCAACGCCTTGAGGTCCGGCGCTGGCGGCCCGCCGATCAGGTCGGGCGGCCGCGAGCGTGCAATGCGTTGCCCCTTGCCGTCGAACACCGACACCACCCAGTCGCCCGGCACGCGCTGGCGGTTGATCACGTCGCGGATGCCTTCGGGGCCGATCACCGCCGAGAGCACGTAGCGCAGCTCGCCGTCGCGCATCACGGGGACGCGCAGCGCGAAGCTGTAGCCTGCCTGCCGGCCGCGCGCGAGGTTGCCGATGGCCGCCGTGCCTTCGCGCAGCACGAGCTCGAGGCTCTCGCGCTCCGCGGTCTGCGGCAGGGAAGCGTCGAGCGCATAGCCGCTGTTGAAGATCATTCTGCTCTTCGCGTCGTGCAGGATGACCGCGCGCCACTGCGGCCGTGTCGCCGCGATGCGCTTGGCGAGCTCCTCGATGCGCGCCGGCTGAGCGCGATCGAGCAGTGTCGAGGTGGCCATCGCCTCTAGCACCGCGAGCGAGCGGCTGAGCTCCGCGTCGACCGCGGTGGAGAGAGCGCGCGTGATCTCGATTTCGGCGCGCTCGGCCTGCTGGCGCTGCTGTTGCACCAGGGCGAGCAGGCCGATGCCCGACATCAGCGCGAGCGGCAGAAACGCCGCCGCCGCGAGGTAGAAGAGCCGCGTGCGCAGCCCGACCTTGCGCCGGCTCATTTGCGCGCGTGCCTTTCCAGGAACGCGTTGATCTCCTCGACCCGCAGCTGCGGCTCGCCGGGCAGCGGCTGGCTGCCGACCACCCGGTTCATCCATTCCATGTTCTCCTGCATGCGCGCCACCACCACGCGCCACTCGGCTGCCGTATGCCGCTGCGGATCCGGCAGCACGTGGCACTGATTGCACGCGAGGCGAAACGCTTCGCCCGCCGGCTGGTAGACCTCCGGGTAGCGCTGTGGATCGAGCGCCTTCTGCGCGTGCTTTCGCAGGTAGCCAGCCAGGAGGCGCGTTTCCTCTTCCGAAGGCGCCTGCACCCCGGCCATCAGCTCGCTCATCAGCGTGCCGAGATTGCCGCGGCCTTCCATGCGCAGCACCATGCGCTCGACGACGCCCGGCCATTTCGCCGCGTTGTGCATGGCGGGATTCGGCAGGTTGTGGCATTGCACGCAGTAGCGCATGGTGAGCTGCGCGCCGCGCGAGCCGCGGCTGGGCAGTTGGCGCGCGTCGTAGGTCGGCGGCAGGATGCGCTCGAGCAGCGGCCCGTGCGGGCTTTGCGCCCAGCGCTTCTTCGCCTCGTCGATTTCATCGGCTGCGGCGGCGGCGCAGAAAAACAAGACGAGCAGCGCCGGCCGGACCATGCCGTCCAGTGTACTTAAAGGCTGGCGCTGCGATCACCGCGGCTGAAGCCGGCGAGCGGCTGCTCGACGCCGCGGCCGACGCCGAGCACCTTGAAGAGCTCGCCCATCTCTGCCGGTGACAGCAGTTTCTGCGCCTGCGCGGCGATCGGCGCGTAGTGCAGCGCGTTCTCGGCGTTCGCCTCGGCGAGCACTTCGGTGATGCCGCAATTGACGAGGAAGCTCGCCTGCGAGGTGTAGCCGAGCACCTCGGCGCCTGCGCTGTGCGCCGCTTCCGCGAGCGCGCTGAAGTCGACGTGCGCCGTGATGTCCTCCTCGCCCGGGTGCGCGAACGGATCGGCATGCGCCTGATGGCGGTAGTGGCACATCAGCGTGCCCGCCGCGCGTTGCGGGTGGTAATACTCGCGGCGTGGAAAGCCGTAGTCGATAACCAGCGCCACGCCCTTCTCCACGCACTGCACGATGCTGCGCATCCACGCGCCCGCGACCAGGTTGATCTCGCTGATGTAAGGCGCCGGCACCTTTATGCTCTGGGCCGCTGCAAGCAGCTCGCCACTCGCCGGGCGATCGGCCCAGGTGAGGCCGGCGGCCACGCCGCGTTCCATGATGGCGTCCCCGGTCCAGTGCACGAGGTGCACCGGCATCGCGTCCACCACTTCGTTCGCGATCACCGCGCCCTGGAAGCGTTCCGGCAGCCGCTGGATGTGGCGCACGCGCTCGCCGAGCTTTTCTTTTTGACGCTGCGTGAGCTCGGCGCTGGTCTCCAGGATCAGGTATTCACATTGCAGCTCGTGCGTCAGCACCTCGGCGAGCGCGCCGCTGCCGGCGCCGATCTCGAGGATGCGATCGAAGCCGGAGAGCTCGCGCGCGAGCGTGCGGCCGAAGAGGCTGCCGAGCTCGGGCGCGGTGACGAAGTCGCCGCCGGCGCCGAACTTGCGCGCGCCGCTCGCGTAGTAGCCGACGCCGGGCTCGTGCAGCGCGAGCTGCATGTAGCGCGCAAACGAGATCCAGCCGCCGGCGGCGGCGATCTCTTGCAGGATGCGGCTGCGCGCTGGCATGGCCTAGAATCTAAAGCACTTATGGATGATTCGCTCGCCGGCAAGGCCGCGCTCGTCACCGGCGGTGCGCGGCGCCTCGGCGCGGCGATTACTCGCCGGTTGCATGGCGCGGGTGCCGCGGTGCTGATTCATTTCCGCGATTCGGATGCCGATGCCACGAAGCTCGAGAAAGAGCTGAATGCGCTGCGGCCGAAGAGCGCGGCGACGGTGAAGGCGGAGCTGCTCGCGCCGATCGCGCCGCGCGCGCTGGTCGGCGCCGCGCTCGATTCCTTCGGGCGGCTCGACATCCTGGTGAACAACGCCTCGGCCTTTTTCCCGGTGGCGGTAGGCGAGATCGAGGCTTCGCACTGGGAGGAGCTGATCGGCTCCAATCTCCGGGCACCGCTCTTCATCAGCCAGGAAGCGGCGCCGGAACTTGCGAAGCACGCCGGCGTCATCATCAATATCGTCGATATCCACGCCGAGCGTCCGCTCAAGGGGTATCCGCTCTATAGCGTCGCGAAGGCCGGATTGGCGGCGCTCACGCGCTCGCTAGCGGTCGAGCTCGCGCCTAAGGTGCGCGTGAACGGCGTCGCGCCGGGTGCGATTGCGTGGCCCGAAGACGGGCAATTCGATCCCGGGGAGCGCGAGCGCATCGTCGCGACGACGCCGCTCGCGCGCGTCGGCAGCGCGGAGGACGTCGCGCAGGCGGTACACTTCCTCGCCTGCGCGTCCTATGTGACCGGCCAGATCATCGCGGTCGACGGCGGGCGCTCCATCTTCATCTAGGGTTCTGGCATGACCGTCCACGCCGTCCGCATCGACAAGCGCAAGAGCGACTATGAAGCCGGCAAGCTCGCGAAGCGCCTGCGCCGCCAGGTCGGCGAAGCGATCGCCGATTACCAGATGATCGAGGAGGGCGACCGCGTCATGGTGTGCCTCTCGGGCGGCAAGGACAGCCATGCGCTGCTGGACGTGCTGCTGTCATTGAAAGAAAAATCGCCCATCGGCTTCGACCTGATCGCGGTCAATCTCGACCAGAAGCAACCGGGGTTTCCCGCTGATGTGCTGCCGCGCTATCTCGAGGAGCGAGGCGTGCCGTACCGGATCGTGGAGCAGGACACCTACTCGGTGGTCAAGCGCGTCATCCCCGAAGGCAAGACCATGTGCTCGCTCTGCTCGCGGCTGCGCCGCGGCGCGCTGTATCGCGCGGCGACGGAGGTTGGCGCCACCAAGCTCGCCCTGGGTCACCATCGCGACGACATCCTGGCC
>DASWER010000336.1:0-2264 GCA_036394655.1 Burkholderiales bacterium | reverse complement strand
GAACTCGATCAGCGCGACCAGGGCCGGGATCCCGGTCCAGAAGAAGATCAGATAGAGCGCGCCCTGCCAGTACTTGCCGAGGTAGAACTTGTGCGCGCCGATGCCGCCGCCGAAGAACGTGAGCAGCAGCAGGACCGCCTTGCTCACCGGCCGGTGCTGCCGCACGCCGCACTTCGGGCAGATCTCGGCGCGGGCGTGGATCGGCTGCCCGCAGGCGTCGCAAACCTTCTGGTCCGCGCTCAGCGTCGCTTCCATGTGCCTCCCCCCTGAACCGATGATACGCCCGGCGTAGAATCCGCGCGCCATGCAAGGAACCTCAGCGCGCTGGCTCGCCGCGGCAGCGGTCGTCGCCAGCTTTTTCCTGCTGCTCGGCGCGGCGCCGCTTTTCGACGTCGATGAAGGCGCCTTCAGCCAGGCGACGCTGGAGATGTTCCAGCGCGGCGACTTCCTCTCGACCACTCTCAACGGCGAGCCGCGCTACGACAAGCCGATCCTGGTCTACTGGCTGCAGGCGGCGAGCGTCGCCCTCTTCGGCGTGCGGGAATGGGCCTTCCGCCTGCCCTCGGCGCTGTGCGCCACGGCGTGGGCGTGGCTCACCTATCTCTTCGTGCGGCGCCACTACGACACCGGGCGCGCGCTCCTGGCCACGGCACTGCTCGCTACCTCGCTCGGCGTGTATATCATCGGCCGCGCGGCGACGGCGGACGCGCTGCTGAATCTGCTGCTCGCGGCGTCGATGTTCGCCGCGTGGCTGCATCTCTCGACCGGCCGGCGCAGCTGGCTCTATGCAACGCACGCCGCCATCGGGCTCGGCGTGCTGGCGAAGGGACCGATCGCGATCCTGGTGCCATTTGCCACCACGCTCATTTTCTGCCTGCTGAGAAGAGACCTGCGCACCTGGGCGCGCGCGGTCTTTGACTGGCGCGCCCTGTTGTTGTTCTTGGTGATTGCAGCGCCCTGGTACATCGTCGTCCTGCTGAAGGAAGGCCAGGCGTTCATCGCCGGCTTTTTCCTCAAGCACAACGTCGGGCGCTTCAGCGGCCCGGTCTCGGGCCACGGCGGCAGCCTGCTGTACTACTTTCCGGTGGTGCTGATTCTCAGCCTGCCGTTCACGGCGCTGATCGTGCCAGTGGCGCAGCGCATCCGCAGTATCTGGCGCGATGACCTGCAGTGCTACCTGCTGCTCTGGTTCGCGTTCGTATTCGTGTTCTTTTCCCTCTCGGGGACCAAGCTGCCGCATTACGTGCTCTATGGCTACACCGGGCTGGCGATCCTGATGGCGGTGCACGGCTTCGATCTCAAGGCGGTGTTCTGGCCGATGCTGCCGGTGCTGCTGTTCTTCCTCGCGCTGATCGCTCTGCCCTACGGCCTCGACTTCGCGCTCGCGCGCACGCCGGATGCCTACTATCGCGAGGTGCTGGCCGCGGCGCTGCAGCGCTTCGGCACCGTGTACTTCGGATTCCTCGCGGTGATCTGCGCGCTCGTCGCCTTCGCCATGCTGGAGCACGCGACACCCTTGCCGCGCAAGCTCGCGGCCTTCGGCCTCGCCGCGGTCGCCGCGCTTTCCACGCTGATCGTGCCGGTGGCCGGGTTCGCGCTGCAGGGAGCGATCAAGGAGGCGGCACTGATCTGCCGCGAGCGCGACTTGCCGGCGGTCCTGTGGAAGCTCAACGCGCCGAGCTTCAGCGTGTACCGCGGCGCGCCGACGCCGAGCCGCGAGCCGCGCCCGGGCGAGGTCGTCGTCACCAGGTCGAATCGCCTGGCCGAGCTGCCGGCGAGCCTGCCCTACGACTTGATCTATTCGAACCGCGGCATCGTGCTGGCGAGAATCCGCCGTTGAAGCACTGGCCGCTGTGGCTGGTGCCGCTCATTGCCGGCGTGGCGTTCGCCGGCATCTGGGCCGCCGATGCGAATCGAAGTCTTTTTTTGGTGCTGAACGCGCTCGGCCCCATGACCAGCGACTGGCTGTGGGCCAACATCACGGTGCTCGGCGACGCGCTGGTGGCCTTTGCGCTCTGCCTGCCGCTCTGGCGGCGGCGACCGGATCTGCTCTGGGCGTTCGTCTTCGTCGCGCTGCTTGGCACGGCGTGGGTCCACGGCTTCAAGCCGCTGCTCGACGTGCCGCGCCCGCCGGCGGTGCTCGGCGACGCGGTGCACGTCATCGGCCCGGCGTACAAGGCCGGCTCCTTCCCCTCGGGCCACGCCACCACGGCATTCGCCATCGGCGGGCTGCTCGCGCTCGGCCTGCGCGCGCGATGGCTGGT
>DASWER010000335.1:0-8237 GCA_036394655.1 Burkholderiales bacterium | reverse complement strand
TGCTCGCCCGCGAGCTGCTGCGATGAAATACGTCGACTGTTTCAGATTCCTTGCCGGCCGCCGCACCGACGAGCTGGTCATTACCTCGGCCGGCAACTCGGGCCAGGCGTGGTGGGCGGCGACGCGCGATTCCGAGCGCTCGTTCTACCTCGATGCGTCGATGAGCCTCTCCACCATGTTCGCCTCGGGGCTCGCCGCGGCGCTGCCGAAAAAGCGCATCTGGGCGTTCATGGGCGACGGCGCCTTTTGCATGAACCCCGGCATGCTGATGGTCGAGCGCCAGATGAACCTGCCGAACCTCACGCACTTCCTGGTCTCGAACCGCGCATACGGCGCCACCTCGAACGCGCGGCTGCCGAATTCAACGTCGAACGACTACGCCGCCATCGCGCGCGGCTGCGGCCTCACGCGGATCCACGGTTTCACCAACCTCGCCGAGCTGGAGCGCGGCTTCGATGCCGCAGTAGGGAAAAGCGCAACCGGGCACACCATGGTCGTGCTCGAAGTCGAGCCCTTCTCCGACGAGGAGCAGAAGCTCGAGCAACCGCCCTTCGACGGGCCGGAGATGAAATACCGCTTCGCGCGCGCGATCGAGCGCGAGACCGGCGTCTCGGTCATCGGCTACCGCCTCTGATCAGGTTTTGCATCGTCGCCGCGCTGGTCGCGGCGCAGGCGGCCAGCGCCGCGTACCCGGAGAAGCCGATCCGCGTCGTCCTGCCCTATGCCCCGGGCGGCAGCGGCGACATCATCTTCCGCACCATCCAGCCGGCGATGGAGAAGCGGCTCGGACAAAGCCTGGTGCTCGACTTCCGCACCGGCGGCGCGGGCCTGATCGGCGTGCGTGAAGTCGTGAAGGCGGCGCCCGACGGCTACACGCTGGTCTTCGGCCCGACCAATAATTTCGTCATCGACCAGCACCTGCACAAGGCGCTCGGCTACGACCCGCTGCAGGCGCTGGTGCCGGTGACGGTCGTGGCCGACACTCCCTATCTCTTGGTCATCAGCGCCGCCACGCCCGCGACCAACTATGCGGAACTCGAGGCCTACGCTCGCGCGAACAGGGGCAAACTCAATTACGCATCGCCGGGTCCTGCGACCGTGCCGCACCTCTCGGGATTCATGCTCAGCGAAGCGATGGGTGCGGAGATGACGCACGTCGCGTTCCGCGGTAACTCGCCGGCGATCGTGGCGCTGCTCGCCGGCGACGTGCAGATGATCGTGCACAGCTACGGCTCGATCGCGCCGTTGTTCGGCGCCCGAAAGCTGCGGGCGCTTGCCGTCGCTGCGAGTGAGCGGCTGAAAGTGATGCCGGATGTACCGACCACTGCCGAAGCAGGAATTCCGGAAGGCGTGCTGCTCAGCAACTGGTGGGCGCTCGCCGCGCCGCGCGGCACCGACGCCGAGAACGTCAATCGACTGGCTCGCGAGGTGCGTGCGACGCTCGCCGAGCCCGAGGTGCAGAAGCGCTATGTCGAGCAGGGCTGGATCGCGGGCGGCGCCGCACCTGCCGAGGTCGCCGAGCGCTTCAGAAAAGAGGCGGCGGCGTGGAAGGTGATCGTCGAGCGCACAGGCGTGAAAGTGGAATGAGCGGCATCGGCGCCCCCGTGCGCCGTCTGGAAGACGAGCGCTTTCTGACCGGGCGCGGGTGCTTCGTAGACGACCTGCTGCCGCCGGGCACGGCCTTCGCGCACGTGCTGCGCTCGCCCCACGCCCATGCGCGCATCCAGCGGATCGACACCGCGGCCGCGCGCGCTGCCAGCGGCGTGCTTGCCGTGCTGACCGGGGACGACGTCGTCCGGGAAGGCATCGGCGCTCTGCCGTGCGCGGCATTTCCGGAAGCAGGATTCCGTCCATTGCAACCGATCCTCGCGATCGACAAGGTGCGGCACGTCGGCGAAGCGGTGGCGCTGGTCGTCGCGGAAACCTCGTCGCAGGCGGCCGACGCCGCGGAGCTCATCGAGGTCGACTATGTTCCGTTACCCGCGGTCACGCTCGAGGACGCGCAGGCGAGCGCCGCCCCCAGGGTCTGGGACGAGGCACGGGACAACGTCAGCTTCCGGCTCGAGCGCGGCGACCAGGCGGCGGTAGGGCGCGCCTTTGCGAGCGCCGCACATGTGACCAGGGTCTCGGTTGCCTATCCCCGCGCCAGCGCCAATCCCATCGAGCCGCGCGCCGTGCTCGCCTTCAAAGACACGCTCTGGACCAGCGCGCAATCGCCATTCCAGGTGCGCGAGGTGCTCGCCTCGGTCTTCGGCATGCCGCAGACGGAGCTGCGCGTGGTGGTCCCGGACGTCGGCGGCGCCTTCGGCATGAAGAGCCAGGTCTATCCGGAGGAGGCCTTGGTGCTCTGGGCCGCACGCAAGCTCGAGCGTCCGGTGAAATGGACTGCCTCGCGCAGCGAGTCGCTCGCCGCCGACATGCACGGGCGCAGCCAGATCGCCGAAGCGGAGCTGGCGCTCGACGCCAACGGGCGCGCCACTGCGCTGCGCGTCTCGGTGACCATCGATCTCGGCGCCTACTTAGGCCACCACGCGGGCGTGGCGCCGAACAATGCCGCGATCAGCTATACGAACACCTACGACGTGCCGCTGATTCATACGGTGGTGCATGCCTGCTTCACCAACACCAGCGTGGTGGGCCCGTATCGCGGCACGGCGAAGCCTGAGGCGACCTACGTCACCGAGCGGCTGTTCGACAAGGCGGCGCGCGAGCTCGGCATCGACGTGGTGGAGATGCGCCGGCGCAACCTGGTCCCAGCATCGGCGATGCCGTACCGGACACCCGGCGGCTATGTGTTCGACTCCGGCGAATTCGCCGCGGTGCTCGACAAGGCGCTCGAGCTCGCCGACTGGCAGGGCTTCGCGCGCCGGCGCACTGAGAGCGAGCGGCGCGGCAAGCGCCGCGGCATCGGCCTCGCGCTGCACTGCCAGCGCGCCGGCAGCCAGTCCGAGCGCATGGAAATCCGCGTCGCGCAGGACGGCTCGCTGGCATTGCACGTCGGCACGCTCTCCACCGGCCAAGGACACGAGACCGCTTTCGCCCAGATGATCTCCAGCTGGCTGAGCGTGCCGCTGGAGAAGGTGCGCCTGGTTCAGGGCGACACTGACAAGCTGCTCTACGGTCGCGGCACCTACGCGCAACGCAGCATGAACGCCGGCGGCTCCTCACTCAAGCTTGCCGCCGACGAAGTGGTGCGCAAAGGCAAGCGCTTCGCCGGGTGGCTGCTCGAGGCGGATGCAGCGGACATCGAATTCGAAGCGGGCGTGTTCCGCGTCAAGGGCACCGATCGCCAGCTTTCCCTCACAGACGTGGCACGCCGCGCGTACGCCAGCCCTGGAGTTCCTGCGGAGCTCGGCATCGGGCTCGACGGCGCCGGCTCGCATCCCGGGCCGAACAACTTTCCGAACGGCTGCATGGTGTGCGAGGTCGAGGTCGATGTCGACACCGGGCGAGTCGAGCTGGTCGCGCTGGCCGCGGTCGACGACGTGGGCGCCGTGGTGAATCCGCTCACGCTCGAGGGCCAGCTCCACGGCTCGATCGCGCAGGGCCTGGGTGCGGTGCTGTTGGAAGAGCTGGTCTACGAGCGCGAAAGCGCGCAGCTTCTCACCGGCTCGTTCGTGGACTACGCCATGCCGCGCGCCGACGATCTGCCCGAGATCCGCGCCGGCCTGCATCTGGTGCCGACCAAGACCAACCTGCTCGGCGTCAAAGGCGGCAGCGAAGCCGGCAACGTCGGCGTGCCGCCCGCCGTCGTGCATGCCATCGTCGATGCGCTCTCGCCGTTCGGCGTCACCGATGTGCCGCTGCCGGCGACGCCGCAGCGCGTCTGGCGCCTCCTTACTCCGCGCCCGGCGTAAATCCCGACGCCTTGATGATCGGCGCCCAGCGCTCAGTGTCGGCCTTCACGAAAACCTGGAACTCTGCCGCGCTCATCTCGCGCGGCTCGAGCTCGACCGCGCGCATGCGCTCGCGCACCTCGGGCGCACGGATCGCTTTCACGATCACGTCGTTGTAGCGATTGACCAGCTCGGCCGGCGTGCCCGCGGGCGCGAAGATGCCGTACCAGCCGGGAAAGGCGAGCGTCGGATAGCCGAGCTCCTTGAACGACGGCACGTCCGGCGCGCTCGCCGCGCGGTTCTCGCCGGTCTGGGCGAGCATCCGCAGCCGGCCCGCCTTGAGATGCGCGAGCTGGCTGCCGAACGGCAGCATGATCGCGGGAATATGGCCGGCGATGAGATCGGTCACCGCGGGCCCGCTGCCGCGGTAGGGCACGTGCTTCATGTTGGCGCCGCTCACGTGCGCGAACAGCACGCCGTAAAAATGCAGGTTGGTTCCGGCACCCGCGGTGCCATAGCCCACGGCGTCCGGCTGGCTCTTCGTCCACGCGACGAAGCTCTTCAGGTCCTGCGCCGGCACCGATGGATGCACCGAGAGTGAGATGCGATAGTCGCCGGTGTGGGCGATCGCCACGAAGTCCTCCAGCGGCGCATACGCCGCCTTCGTCACGGTCGCCGGATACACGCTGATGTTCGAATCCGGCGCGATCAGCAAGAGCGAGCCGTCGGTCGGACCGCCTTTCACCGATGCCGAGCCGATCGCACCGGCGGCCCCGCCGCGGTTTTCCACCACGAACGAACGTGCGGTCGCCTCGGCGAGCTTGGCGGCAATCACGCGCGCCATCGTGTCGATCGAGCCGCCCGGCGGATAGGGCACGACCACGCGTCCCGCGGACTGCGCGCTGGCGACGGTTGCTGCGACGCTCGCGAGTACTATGCAAAGGAGTCTTGCGAACATCGGGCGAGTTTACTAGGCTGCGAGCCCGCCTTCGCGCATCAAAAGGGAGAAGACCATGCCGCGCTCGCTATCTGCTTTTGTGCTTTTGATCGCGAGCATTGCAGTGTCGCTCGGCGCCGCCGCGCAGGGCGTCACGCTCAAGTTCAGCCACTTCCTCGGGCCGCAGAGCTTTTTCCAGCGCGACGTGGCCGAGCCGTGGGCGAAGCGGCTGCAGGACAAGACCGGCGGCACGGCGAAGGTCGAGGTTTTCGACGGCACCTCGCCGCACGGCGATGTCCTGAAGCAGGCGAGCCAGGTGAAGGACGGCACGGTCGACATCGCACTGGGCCTGCGCGGTGCGGAAGGCGATCGCTTCCCCGGCACCTCGGTGATCGAGCTGCCGTTCATCATCCGCGATTCGCAAAGCGGCTCCAACGCGCTGTGGGGCCTCTACAAGAGCGGCGCGCTCGACCAGGAATACAGCGATTACAAGGTGCTCGCGCTCTTCGTGCACGATCCCGGACTGATCCACACGAAAGACAAGCGCGTGGTGACGCTCGCGGACCTGAAGGGACTCAAGCTGCGCGCGCCGAACAAGACGCTGGCTGCCGCGATCCAGTTCGCGGGTGCGACGCCGGTCGTCCTGCAGGTGAACCAGGTGATGGAGGCGGTGAAGAAGGGCGAGATCGACGGCGTCGTCACCAACTGGGCGAATCCGCTGCCGGACTTCAACGTCCATATGAAGAAGCACACCGACACCAAGTTCTACACCTCTGCTTTTTTCATCGTCATGAACAAGGCCAGGTACACCGGCCTGCCCGCCGACATTCGCGCCGCCGTCGACGCCCTCTCGGGCGACGTCTGGGTCGCGGAGCTCGGCGGTCTCTGGAACAAATGGGCGCAGCCGGTACGCAAGGGCGCGGACGAGCCGGGACACGAGATCATCGTGCCCGACGCGGCGACGATGGCGACGTGGCACGAGGGCTTGAAGCCGGTGACGGACACCTATCTCGACGGGCTCGCGAAGAGCGGCTTCCCGGGCGCCCACGCTGCCTACCGCAAGGTGGTCGAGCTCGCACGGCAGTGATCGCCCTCGAAGTCGAAGGGCTGAAGAAGTCCTATACCAAGAACCACCAGCGCCTCGAAATTCTGGATGTCGAGCGCTTCGCCGTGCGCGAGGGCGAGTTCATCACCATCATCGGCCCGAGCGGCTGCGGCAAGAGCACCTTCCTCCACATGATGGGCGGTTTCATCGACGCCGACGCCGGCGCGATCCGCGTCTATGGGAAGGAAGTCAAAGAACCCGGCCCCGACCGCGGCATGATGTTCCAGGAGTTCGCGCTCTTTCCGTGGAAGACCGTCGCCGGCAACGTCGCCTGGGGACTCGAAGCGCAAGGCGCCGCGCGCTCGCACATCGACGAGGTGGTCGCCAAGTACCTCGACATGACCGGCCTCAGCGAATTCCGCAATCACTACCCCGCCGAGCTCTCCGGCGGCATGAAGCAGCGCGTCGCGCTCGCCCGGGTCTTGGCATTTGACCCAAAAGTTTTGCTGATGGACGAGCCCTTCGGCGCCCTCGACGCCCAGACGCGCGAGACCATGCAGGAGGAAGTGACGCTGCTGTGGGAGCGCACCAAGAAGACCATCGTCTTCGTCACCCACGACATCGACGAAGCGGTCTACCTAGGCGATCGCATCGTCGTCCTGACCGCGCGCCCCGGGCGCATCAAGGAAGAAGTGAAGATCGACCTTCCGCGTCCGCGCAGCCTCGAGATCAAGAAATCAATCCAGTGCCACGAGTACCGCAATTACGTCTGGGACCTCATCCGCAGCGAATCGCAGCGCGCGAAGTAATCCGTTGTTCGCCACGACGTCGGCGCGACTACCCAAGCAGTCGTACACAAGTGCGATTCCATAGTCGGAATTGCCGTGGAGTAATTGCGGGCGTAACGTATTGAACTGATGAACAGACGACCGGCGATGAGCACAGTTATCCACTTTGCTCACCGCACAACTTTGTCAACTAATTTGTCAACCAATACCCGTTAGGTGCCACGAGAATGACCGCCTTTGAGATTGCGCTGGCCGAATACAAGGCTGCATTGGCGGCAGCAGACGTTGATTTGTCGACTGACATCCAGCGCAAGATGTATTCGCTCCACGTGGACAACCTAGCCGAGATCGAGAACAGGTACACGGAAACGGCGAGAGCCTACGATTGCCGTCTTCTGATTGAATCGGACGGCATCGTTCATAAGTCAGACGTCCTCAAGGGGCCGGCCACGGCGAAGATGAGAGAGGCGTTCAATAAACTAGTCCACGCTGTTAGGGAGGCGTATGGCACCTAACAGCGCGTTGTTGACCAACGCTTGCCTCGAAGCGCTGCACGCTTCGTACAGCGTGGCAAAACGCGGACGTTAGGCATCGCCGGAGGCTACGTCGACAGTGACACAAAAGAGGAGAACGGATGAATCTGTCCGACTTTTTTATTAGAGGGCGGCATCTCTTCGGGTTTCTCGTACCGGGAGTAATGTGGGTCTCGGTCGCCTCCATCTTGCTGTGGAGCAGTACACCTCTTTCTTTCATTGAGGAGGGCGACAATCCCGTGGTGCGCTCCATCCTCGTCCTCGCGCTGGGCTATATGACTGGCTTTTGCCTGCAGACGGTCTTGTGGCCACTGATAATTAACCCGCTCAAGAACAAACTCGGAGTTAGTCCGTCGTTGAAAATGCTGACCGAGTATTTAGAAGGAGTGTTCGAAGCACGACTGCCTCCACCCGAGCCGCAGGATCGTGTGACACGAGACCGGCTTCCGCTCCTCTGCAAACTGTATGTGCTCGAGAATTCGCAAGAATTGCGAAAGCTGTTGCTCGAGAAGGAGGCTGACATCAATTTTCTAGTGGCTGTCATGGTTCCTGGGCCTCTGCTGCTTGTCACATGGACATGGTTCGAAACTCGCAGCCTGCCGACCACTCTTTCGATCACAGCATTTGCGGTTATATTAGTTCTGCTACTTTTATGGAATCTCCGCCGATACCTCTTGAGGGAAATTGAAGAATGGTATGAGACATTCCTCGTACTACAGCTTAAGAAGACGAGCGCAGAGCCCCCGATTCCAAAGAGTCTCGTGTAGACGGTAGTCAACTGCTCGCGGTCAGAGCACATGCAAACGGGTTCTTAATCTCGTTCACCGCCAACGAAGGGCTGTCGCGTTAAGTGCGATGCCTAACCCTGCGTTCGAGCGGACGCGTATCAGCGTGGTCGGTATGCGAGTAGCCGCTTCGGTATGCAGGCGCCTGCGCGCGCGCCGCTCAACGCCACGTTAGGTCTCAATGGAACCGCCGTGAAGCGCGCCACCATCTACGTAGACCATGTCGACAGCTCGCATGAGTTTGACGCTGTGAGGGCATGGCTGAAGAAATGGGAGGGAAAGGTTCGCGTTGCGGACTATTCCACCGGCGGTT
>DASWER010000334.1:0-4325 GCA_036394655.1 Burkholderiales bacterium | reverse complement strand
TCGCTCCAGCCGTGATGCGCATTGCCCACGACCGGGAGCGCGAACGCCAGTGCCGCCAGCAGTTTCCTTATACGCGTTGCTCGACCCATGACTTCACCGATTGCAGCGCGCTGGGCAATCCCGCCGGATTGTCGCCGCCGGCCTGCGCCATGTCCGGCCGGCCGCCGCCCTTGCCGCCGACCTGCTGTGCGACGAAGTTGACCAGCTCGCCCGCCTTCACCCTGGCGGTGAGGTCGGAGGTGACGCCGGCGATCAGCGACACCTTGCCGTCGTTCACCGCGCCGAGCACGATCGCCGCCGACTTGAGCTTGTCCTTCATGCGGTCGACGGTCTCGCGCATGGTTTTGGGGTCGGCGTCGTCCAGCGTCACCGCCAGCACGCGCATCACCTGCCCGTCCTTGGCCTTGACCTCGACCGCCTGCGAGCTCAGATCGCCGCCTTGCCCGCTGAGGAGCCGCGAGCGCATTCGCGAGAGCTCCTTCTCGAGCGTTTTCTTCTCCTCGAGCAGGCTCGCCACCGCCTTCTCCGCCATGCCGGGGCCGGGCTGCGCGCGCAGCTGGCGCGCGACTTCGCGGAATTCCTGCAGCTGGGCGTTCATCGTGGCGAGCGCGGTCAGGCCGGTAGTCGCCTCGATGCGGCGGATGCCGGCCGCGACGCCGCCTTCGGACAGGATCTTGAAGACACCGATGTCGCCGGTGCGCGCGACGTGCGTGCCGCCGCAGAACTCGCGCGACGAGCCGATGTCGAGCACGCGCACCTCGTCGCCGTACTTCTCGCCGAACAGCATCACCGCGCCCGAGCTCTTCGCCTGCTCGATCGGCATCACCTGCGCACGCGTCGGCGTGTTGCGCAGGATCTCGGCGTTGACCAGGGCCTCGACCCGGCGGATCTCGTCGTCGGTCATCGGCTTGTTGTGCGAGAAGTCGAAGCGCGTCTTGTCCGCGTCGACCAGCGAGCCGCGCTGCTGCACGTGCGGGCCAAGCACCTCGCGCAGCGCCTTGTGCATCAGGTGCGTGACCGAGTGGTTGCGCATCGTGCGCTCGCGCAACGCCGTATCGACGCGCGCATCGACGCGGTCGCCGACCTTGAGGACGCCGGTCTTCATGCTGCCGTGGTGGCCGGACACTTCGGCCTGGATCTTCTGCGTGTCCTCGACGGCGAACGTGCCGGAGGAGCCGACCAGCTCGCCGCGGTCGCCGACCTGGCCGCCCGCTTCGGCATAGAACGGCGTCTCGTCGAGCACCACCGTGCCCGACTCGCCGCTCTTGAGGCTCTGGACCTGCGCGCCCTCGCGGTACAGCGCGATGACCTTGCCGGGATGGGCGAGCTTCTCATAGCCGTGGAACACGGTCTTGCCGCCGGAATATTCGAGCCCCGCCGCGGCCGAGAACTTGGACGCCGCCCGCGCGCGGCTGCGCTGCTGCGCCATGGCGGCCTCGAAGCCCGCCATGTCGATCATCACGCCGCGCTCGCGGCAGATATCAGCGGTGAGGTCGACCGGGAAGCCGAAGGTGTCGTAGAGGCGGAACACCGTGTCGCCATCGAGCAGCTTTTCACCCGAGGCCAGCGCCGACTCGAGAACGCCCATGCCGTTTTCCAGCGTCTCGGCGAAGCGCTCTTCTTCCTGCTTCAGTACATCGGCCACGCGTTCCTTGGCACTGCGCAGCTCGGGGTACGCGTCGCCCATCGCGCGATCGAGATCCGGCACCAGGCGATAGAAGAACGGCTCCTTCTGTCCGAGCTTGTAGCCGTGCCGGATGGCGCGGCGGATGATCCGGCGCAGCACGTAGCCGCGGCCTTCGTTGCCCGGAATCACGCCGTCGACGATGAGGAAGCTGCAGGCGCGGATGTGGTCGGCGATGACGTTGAGCGATGGGCTCTTCAGCTCGCGCGCATGGGTCTCGCGCGCTGCCGCCTTGATCAGGTCCTGGAACAGATCGATCTCGTAGTTGGAATGCTTGCCCTGCAGCACCGCGGCGATGCGCTCGAGGCCCATGCCGGTGTCGACCGACGGCTTGGGCAGCGGATTCATGTTGCCCTGATCGTCGCGGTTGTACTGCATGAAGACGAGGTTCCAGATCTCGATGTAGCGGTCGCCTTCCGCATCCGGCGACCCGGGCGGCCCGCCGGGAATGCCGGGGCCATGGTCGTAGAAGATCTCGCTGCACGGCCCGCACGGACCGGTGTCGGCCATCTGCCAGAAGTTGTCCGACTGGTACTTCTGCCCGCCGGGCTTGTCGCCGATGCGCACCACGCGCTCTTTCGGCAGGCCGATCATCTTGGTCCAGAGCTCATAGGCCTCGTCGTCGGTCTGATAGACCGTGGCCCAGAGCTTGTCCGCAGGCAGCTTGTAGACCTTAGTGAGCAGCTCCCAGGCGAAAGCGATCGCATCCTTCTTGAAGTAGTCGCCGAAGGAGAAGTTGCCGAGCATCTCGAAGAACGTGTGATGGCGCGCGGTGTAGCCGACGTTCTCGAGGTCGTTGTGCTTGCCGCCGGCGCGCAGGCTGCGCTGCGCGGTGGTGGCGCGCCTGTAGGAGCGCTTGTCCTTGCCGAGGAACACGTCCTTGAACTGCACCATGCCGGAGTTGACGAACAGCAGCGTCGGATCGTTCGCCGGCACGAGCGGGCTCGAGGGCACGATGGTGTGGCCCTTCGAGCGGAAATACTCGAGGAAGCTCGAGCGAATCTCGCTGGATTTCATTGCGGCCATTCTACTGCAGTGCGGAAAAAGGCCGGGGCGCCGCGGACGCCCCGGAAAGTCCCCGCTGAAGTTAGGCGGGCTTCTCCGCTTGTTTATGCGTTGATGCGTCCGTACTTCAGTAATCTCGCGCGTACCGCTCCCATGGTGCGCTCGTGCGCCGCCGCCAGCTCCTGCAATGCGCGGCCGGCGTCGAACGCGGCGAGCAGCTTGCGATCCTCGTCCTCCGTCCAGGGCTCGCCGGTTTTCGGCGGCATCTGGGATTTGCGCCGCTCGAAGCGCTCCATGCGCTCCAACGCCGACGCAGCTTCATACAGCGCGCGCACTACGAGCGGCCGCTGATAAGCGCTGTCCGGCGGAAACACTTCTCCACTTTCCGGATCGACGCCGTTCGCCAGCGAGCGCACGACTGCCAATGCTTGTGACTGTTCCATTTGGTTCACCTCCTCTCCACAGAAACGTCCTGTAGTGAGATGAACGCCCATGAAACGCATCGGCATACACGATGCGCAGAAAAGGACGGCGAGCTAAAACTCAGCGTCGAGCAGGCGGCGAATCACGTCATAGGAGAAGCCGCGGCTCTGCAGGAAGCGCGCGCGCTTCGCCTTTTCTTCGCGCGTGGTGACCGGCGCGCGGTACTTGCGCGCGAGGATCGCCCTCGCCTTCTCGAGATCACCCTCGGCTGAGACGCGCTCGATCACCGCATCGGCGACGCCATGCTCCTTGAGATCCTGGCGGATCTTGGCGGCGCCGTACTTGCGCGACAGCCAATGCGCGCGCGTCTCGGCATAGCGCTCGTCCGAGAGCTGCTTTCTCTGCGCCAGGTCGTCCAGCACCGCCTCGAGCGCCTGCGGCGATTCGGCGTGCGGCGCCAGCTTGCCTGCGAGCTCGGCGCGCGAGTGCTCGCGCCGCGTGAGGAACCTCAGCGCCCGGACCTTCAACTGCGTGGGCGTGTCGGGCCTTTCGGTCTTCAACCCGGCGGTTAGCCGTTGCCGCCGCGCTTGCGGGTCGGCAGATGCTCCACTTTCTTGTCGAGGCCCGGCTCCTCGGCCTTGGCGGCCGCGGCGTTCGTCGAGGCGCCCTTGACGCCGGCCTTCTCGCGGATCTTGGCCTCGATCTCCTTCGCCAGCGCCGGATTTTCCTTCAGGAAGTCGCGCGCGTTGTCCTTGCCTTGCCCGAGCCGATCGGTGTTGTAGATGTACCAGGCGCCCGACTTCTCGAGCACGCCGTGCAGCACGCCGATCTCGAGCAGCTCGCCTTCGAGCGAGATGCCTTCGCCGTACAGGATGTCGAACTCGGCCTGGCGAAACGGCGGCGCGACCTTGTTCTTCACCACCTTGACGCGCGTCTCGGAGCCGATCACTTCATCGCCCTTCTTGATCGAGCCGATGCGGCGGATGTCCATGCGCACCGAGGCGTAGAACTTGAGCGCGTTGCCGCCGGTGGTGGTTTCCGGGTTGCCGAACATGACGCCGATCTTCATGCGGATCTGGTTGATGAAGATCACCAGCGTATTGGTGCGCTTGATGTTGCCGGTGAGCTTGCGCAGCGCCTGGCTCATCAGGCGCGCCTGCAGGCCCATCTGCGGCTCGCCCATCTCGCCCTCGATCTCGGCCTTGGGCGTGAG
>DASWER010000333.1:0-7084 GCA_036394655.1 Burkholderiales bacterium | reverse complement strand
TCGCGGTTGAGCTGGTCGAGCTCCTGCGGCGTCGATAGCCGCGGCGACACGCCCTGCTTCGCCAGCGTGTCGCGCACCTCGGGCTCGGCCATGACTTCGCGGAACGCCGTGTTGTATTTGGCGACGATGTCCTGCGGCATGCCCGCGGGTCCCCAGGCCGAGAACCACGAGAAATAGTCGAAGTCCTTCAGCCCCTGCTCGTGCAGCGACGGGATCTGCTGCCCGAGCGGCGAGCGCTCGCGTGCCGAGCCACCGATCGAATGGATCTTGCCGCTCGCGCCGAGCGTAAGTGCGGTGCCGAGCGGCACGAACATGGTGGCGATCTGTCCGCCCATGAGATCGGTGAACGCGGGCGCCGAGCCCTTGTACGGGATGTGCGTGAGCTGCAGGCCGGTGCGCAGCTTCACCGACTCCATGATGAGATGGTGATGCGTGCCGTTGCCCGGCGAGCCGTAGTTGGCGTTGGCGCCTTCGCGCTTCGCCCACTCGACGAACTCGGGGAAGCTCCTTGCCGGCACCGAAGGGTGCACCACCAGCACGAAGATGTTCTGCGCCAGCACCGAGATCGGCGTGAAGCTGTTAAGCACGTCGAAATCGATTTTGAAAAACAGCGGCAGCGTGAGCGTCGAGTTGACGCTCACCGTGATGGTATGGCCATCGGGCGGCGCCTTCGCCACGGCGTCGAGGCCGATCGCGCCGCCGGCGCCGCCGCGGTTCTCGACGATGAACGGCTGGTGCCACTTCGCCTGCATGCGCGGCGCGAGCGTGCGCGCGATGAGATCGGGCGTGGTCGCCGGCGTCTGGCCGAGGACGAAGCGCACCGGGCGGTTCGAGATGCCCTGCGCCCATGCCGCCGCGGGGCTCGCCAGCGCGGCAAGAATCAGCCGGCGGCGGTGATCACTAATGTGCTGCATCTATCCTCCATCGTTTTGGTTAGTCGACGCTGGCGCCCGAGGCGCGGATGACGCGGGCCCACTTCTCGCCCTCGGCCCGGATGTGCGCGGCGAACTCTTCGCGCGTGCTGCCGATAGCCACCAGGCCGTCGTGCGTCATGCGTGCCTTCATCTCGGGCGCGCGCATGATTTTCACTGCGTGCGCATTGAGGAAATCGAGCACCTCGCGCGGCGTGCCGGCCGGCGCGAGAACGCCGTACCACTGGCTCGACTCGTAGCCGGCGAGGCCCGATTCGGCCAGCGTCGGCAGGTCGGGAAACGCCGCGAGCCGCTCGCGGCTGGTCACGCCGAGCGCGCGCACCCTGCCGGCGGTGATGTGCGGGCCGGCGTTGATCGCTGGAATGAACATCACCGGCGCGTCGCCCGCCAGGAGGCCGATCATCGCCGGCCCGGAACCGCGGTAGGGGATGTGCACCATCTGCACGCCGGCCATCGCGTTGAAGAGCTCGCCCGCGAGGTGCGGCGTGCTGCCGCTGCCCGAGCCGGCGAAACCGATCTCGCCGGGCCGCGCCTTTGCCGCGGCGATCAGCTCGGCCACCGAGCGCACCGCGAGCGACGGATGCGCGACGAGGATGTTCGGGCCGAGCGCCATCAGGCTCACCGGCTCGAAGTCCTTCACTGGGTCGTACGGAACCTTCTTGTACAGGCTCGGATTGGTGACCAGGCCGGCGCCGGTAAAGAGCAGCGTGTAGCCGTCGGCGCTGGCGCGCGCCACGAGCTCAGTGCCGATGTTGCCATTGGCGCCGCCGCGATTCTCGATGACGAACGGCTTGCCGACGCTCTCAGTGAGCGCCTGCGCGAGCACGCGGCCCGCGACGTCGACGCCGCCGCCTGCGGGGAAGGGCACGATCATGCGCACCGGCGCCCGCGGATAGCTCTGCGCCGCCGCGGTGATGGCGATGAGGCAGGCGTAGAGCAGCAGGGTTAATCGCACTTCACCTCCGGTGGATGGCTCGCCATATCGCGTGCGCGGTGGCCGGCAGCGCGATATCGCGCACCCCGAATTCTGCCAGCGCGTCGACCAGCGCATTCGCCACCGCGGCGGGCGCCGGCGTGGTGCCGCCTTCGCCGCCGGCCTTGATGCCGAACGGATTCGTCGGCGAGAGCACCTCGACGATCTCGCAGCGGAAGCTCGGCAGGTCCGCGGCGCGCGGCAGCGCGTAATCCATCAGCGTGCCGGCAAGCGGCTGGCCCGCGGCGTCGGCCGCGCACAGCTCGCCGAGCGCCTGGCCCACGCCTTGCGCGATGCCGCCGTGCGTCTGGCCGTGCACGATGAGCGGATTGATGCAGCGCCCGACGTCGTCCACCGCGGCATAGCGCGTGAGCGCCACCGCGCCGGTCTGCGGGTCGACCTCGCATTCGCAGATCGCGCAGCCGTTCGGAAACACCGGCTCATGCATCTCGTGGTTCGCGACGACCGCCAGAGCGCCTTGCAGCTCCTTCGGCAGCAGCGCCCGCTCCGCGGCCGCCGCCAGCTCGAGGAAATCGAAGCTGCGCTCCCCGGTGCGGAAGCGGCCGTCGCGGAAAATGGCCGGCGCCTCGAACAGGAACGACGCGAGGCGCGCGGCTTTCTCGATCAGCGCCTTCGCCGCGATCGAGAACAGCGTGGCGGCGTGGCGCATAGAGCGTCCCGAATGCGAGCCGCCGCCGGCGCTCACGACGTCGGTGTCGCCCACGATGATTTCCACCGCCTCGACGGGTACCGACAGGAGGTGAGAAAGCACTTGCGCGAAGCTGGTCTCATGCCCCTGGCCGCTCGACTGGGTGCCGATGACCACGCGCACGCGGCCTTCGGCAAGCACCGAGACCTCGGCGCGCTCCTTTGGCGAGCCGATCGACGATTCGACATAGCTCGCAAGGCCGATGCCGAGGCGCCGGCCGCGCCTTAGCGCGCCGTCGCGCCGCGCCGGGAATCCGCTCCAGTCGGCGAGCCGCAGGGCGAGGTCCAGGTTCGCCTCGTAGGTGCCGCTGTCGTAAGTCATGCCGACCGCGTTGCGATACGGCATGGCGTGCGGCGGCACCAGGTTCCTCCGCCGCAATTCAATGCGATCGAAGCCAAGCTCGCGCGCCGCATTGTCTACGAGGCGCTCCAGCGCGAACGTGATCTCCGGCCGGCCCGAGCTGCGATAGGGATTGGTCGGCGCGGTGTTGCTGAACACCGCGCGGCTGCGCAGGGTCGCCGCTGGAATGTGGTACGGGCCGGTGATCAGGCCCGAGCCCTTCGACAATGGAGAGAGCGACACGCAGTGCGCGCCGACATTGCTCACATTGGACGCACGCAGCGCGAGGAAGCGCCCCTGTGCGTCGAGCGCGAGCTCGATGTCCATGACAAGGTCTCGGCCCTGGTAGTCGGAGATCAGCGATTCGGCGCGCGAGGCGGTGAACCTGACCGGCCGGCCGAGCCGGCGCGCCGCCCAGAGCACCAGGCCGTATTCGACGTAAGCGCGGTTGCGCGAGCCGAAATTGCCGCCGACGTCGGCGGTGATCACGCGCACCTGCCCTTGGTCGACGCCAAGCACAGTCGCCAGATCGCGCTTCTGGCGCACCGCGCCGCCGCTCGGCGCCCAGAGCGTATAGCGTCCGTCGCGATAGTCGCCGAGCGCCGCGCGCGGCTCGAGCGCGCAGGCGGTGACGCGCGGCACGTGAAAATCCATCCTCACCACGTGCGCCGCCGCGGCAAAGGCGCGCTCGGTGGCCTCCGGATCGCCGAACGTGGTGTCGATCAGCACGTTGTCCGGGACTTCGTCCCACACCGGCGCTGCGCCAGTGATCGGCTGGTAGTCGATCTCCACGAGCTCGGCAGCATCGAGCGCCTCCGCCTGCGTGCGCGCCACCACCATGGCGACGGCTTCGCCGACGTGGCGCGCCTTGTCGGTGGGCAGGAGAAAGTGCGGCCCATAGAAGAGCTGCCGCCCGGCGGGCGCCGTGAGCTTCATGTCGAAGTTGGTCGACGGCATCGGCGTGTGGTCGATCGGCGCGAGGCCGTCGGCCGCGCAGTCGGCGCCGGTGAACACGCCGAGCGCCGCCTTTGCGTTTTCAATCGATATCTTCCGAATGCGTGCATGGGCATGCGGCGAGCGCACCATCGCCGCGTATACCTGCCCCTCGAGCTGGAAATCGTCGCTGAAGCGCCCAGTGCCGGTGAGGAGTCGGAAATCCTCCTTGCGCGCGAGCGGCTCGCCGATTTTCATTCGGCGCGCGCGCCCGAGTCCTTCACCACCTTGCTCCACTTCGGAATCTCGCGCGCGATGTAGGCGGCGAAATCCTGCGGCGAGCCGCCGGCGACTTCGGCGCCCAGTGCGCTCAAGCGTTCCATCAAGTCCCTTTGCGAAAGAGCCAGGTTGATCGCGCGGTTGAGCCGCTCGATTACCGGCACCGGCGTCTGCGCCGGCACCACCACGCCGTGCCAGGTGATGGATTCGAAGCCCGGCACGCCCGCTTCGGCGACGGTCGGCAAATCGGGCAGCGATGCCGAGCGCGTGGCGGTGGTGACGGCGAGTGCGCGCAGGCGGCCGGCCTTGATGAAGGGAAGCACCGACGTCGAGGTGGCGAACATCACCTCGACCTGCCCCGCGAGCACGTCGGTGAGCGCGGGCTGCGCGCCTTTATAAGGCACGTGCACCATGTCGACGCCGGCCATCGCCTTGAAGAGCTCGCCCGAGAGATGCGCGGCGACGCCGACTCCGGTCGAGGCATAGTTGAGCTTCCCGGGATGCTGCTTCGCGTACTTGATCAGCTCGGCAACCGAATGCGCCGGCACCGACGGATGCACGACGAGCACGTTGGGCTGGACCGCGACCAGCGCGACCGGCGCGAAGTCCTTCACCGGGTCGTAGCCGAGCCGCGAGTAGAGCGCGTGGTTCGTGGCGAGGATGGCGTTGTTGCCGAGCAGCCAGGTGTTGCCGTCGGGCGGGCTTTTCGCCACGACTTCGGCCGCGAGGTTGCCGCCGGCTCCCGGCCGGTTTTCCACCACCACCGGCTGGCCGAGCGACTCGGCGAGCTTCGCAGCGAGCGCGCGCGCCAGGATGTCGCTCGAGCCGCCGGGCGTGAAGCCGACGACGAAGCGGACGTTCTGCGCCGTTGCGAGGCAGGCGACGAGCGCCAAGCACAGAAAAAGGGCAATGCGAACGAGGCGCATGGCGCAATGGTAATTCCGTTGACACCCGCGCGAGCCCCGGCGTAGCTTAGGGCGGTCAACCCGGGAGGATTTCAAAATGCATAAGCGCACCATCGCGGCCGCTATTGTCACCGCCGCTTTTTCCACTACTGCGGCCGCGCAGGCGCCTGCGCCGAAGAACGTCAAGATGCAGTCGACCTGGCCGGCGAGCAATACGCTGCAGGAGCACTTCAAGATGTTCGCCGACCGCACCGAGAAGCTGACCCAGGGCGGCATCAAGATCGAGGTCATGGCCGCCGGCCAGATCGTGCCGGCATTCGAGGTGCTCGACGCCACCAACAAGAAGGTGATCGACGGCTGGCACGCGATCTCGTACTACTGGGTCGGCAAGAGCCCGGCGGCGGCGCTGTTCGCCGGACCTCCCGGCGGCCCCTTCGGCATGGACCACATGGACTGGCTGGGCTGGCTGTACGTGGGCGGCGGCCTGGAGATGTGGCGCGATTTCTACCAGAACGACCTCAAGCTGAATGTGATCGTGTGGCCGGCACACCCGTCGAGCCCGCAGGCGCTCGGCTGGTTCAAGAAGCCGCTGAAGAGCGTCGCCGACTTCAAGGGCCTGAAGTGCCGCCAGACCGGCCTCAATGCCGAGGTGTACG
Source organism: Burkholderiales bacterium (assembly GCA_036394655.1). Taxonomy (GTDB): domain Bacteria; phylum Pseudomonadota; class Gammaproteobacteria; order Burkholderiales; family SG8-39; genus SCGC-AG-212-J23. The sequence continues at coordinate 1,358 of DASWER010000333.1, read as the reverse complement.
CGAAGATGGGCATGAGCGTGGTCAACATGGCCGGCGGCGAAATCGTGCCCGCGGCGCAGCGCGGCGTCATCGATTGCGCGGAGTGGGTCGGCGGCGTCGAGGACCTGCGCCTCGGCCTGCACAGCGTGTTCAAGTACCACTACACGCCGGGCATGCACGAGAACAACTCGGTCGGCGAGCTCGGCTTCAACCTCGACGTGTGGAAGACCTTCACGCCGGCGCAGCAGGACGCGGTCAACTCGGCGGTGAAGGACACCTTCATCACCTGGCTCACCAAGTGGCAGAAGGACAATGCCGACGCCATCGAAGAGCTGGTGAAGAAGCATGGCGTACAGATCCGCCGTACCCCGCCGGATATCCTGATCGGTTCTCTCAAGGCCTGGGACCAGGTGGCGGCGGAGAACTCGGCGAAGAGCCCGACCTTCAAGAAGGTGTACGAGTCGCAGCGCGCGTACGCGGCGAAAGTGGTGCCGGCGAAGCGCTACATGTTCCCGCCGTACTCGTTCGCCGCCAATTACTACTGGCCGCAGGAAGATGCGGCGGCGAAGAAGGCGGCCGAGAAGAAGTAGCGTCCCGTGAACCGGCCCGCGACGCGTTCGCTGCGGGAGCGGGTGAGCGCGGAGGAATGGGCGCTGCGCGTCGATCTCGCGGCGTGCTACCGGCTGGTGGCGCGCTACGGGATGACCGACCTCATCTACAACCACATCACCGCGCGCGTGCCGGGGCCGGATCACCACATCCTGATCAACGCCTACGGCATGCTGTACGACGAGGTCACCGCCTCGAGCCTGATCAAGGTCGATCTCGCCGGCAACATCGTCGACAAGGCCGACCATCCGTACTCGGTGAATGCCGCCGGCTACATCATCCACAGCGCGGTGCACGAAGCACGCGAAGACGCGCAGTGCGTGATCCACACGCACACGGCGGCCGGGATCGCGGTATCGGCGATGGAGGAAGGGCTGTTGCCGCTTTCGCAGACGGCGATGCGCTTCCACGGCCAAGTGGCGTACCACGACTACGAGGGGCCGGCGTTCAACCGCGGCGAGAAGGGCAGGCTGGTCGCGCACCTCGGCTCGCACAACGCGATGATCCTGCGCAACCACGGCCTGCTGGTGTGCGCGCCGAGCATCCCGCAGGCGTTCAACCTGATCTACTGGCTCGAGCAGGCCTGCCGCATCCAGGTGCAGCTGCTCTCCTGCCAGCGGCCGCTGCACCCCGCGCCGCAGGTCGTCGTCGAGCGCACCGCCGAAGCGCTCTGCGGAACCGAGATCACGCTCGACAACGAAGCCGCCACCAATCCGCACCTGAAAGAGAACGCGCAGAAGGCGGGTAGCGGCTACGGCCTGCTCGAGTGG
>DASWER010000332.1:0-2040 GCA_036394655.1 Burkholderiales bacterium | reverse complement strand
CCCGCCCTTGGGATCCTGCGCCTTCATGATGCGGATCGCCTCCTGCGTGCAGTAGAACATCGCGTTCAGGTTGATGTCGACCACCGCCTTCCAGGTCTCGAGCGGCAGCTCCTCCATCGGCACCGCGGGCGCGCCCATGCCCGCGTTGTTGAATAGCACGTCGAGTCGGCCCCACTGCTCCTTCAGCTTCGCGAATACCGAATGGACATTCTCGGGCTTGGTGATATCGGCCGGCAGCACCAGGGTGCGCTCCTTGGCGCCGGATTCGGCGGCGGTCTTGTCGAGCATTTCCTTGCGCCGGCCGACCAGCCCGACCTGATAGCCGTCCTTTAGGAGCGCGAGGGCTGCCGCTTTGCCGATGCCGCTGCCGGCGCCCGTGACGACTGCGACTCTTTTCTGCGAGCTCATGGGGATCTCCGTTTGAGAAAGTCGAGCAGGATCTCGTTGAAGCGCTCGGGCCGCTCGATGTTCGGCAGGTGGCCGGCGCCTTTCATGATGACCAGCTCCGCGCCGGGGATGCGCTTCGCCAGGTCGCGCGCGATCTGCACCGGATAGACCTTGTCCTCGTCGCCGCCAACCACCAGGGTGGGGACGCGGATGTTCTCGATCGGCGCGTTGCGATCCTGCGCTACCGATGCCTCGAGCGTCTTGCGGTAGGACTCCTCGCGCACCCGCGCCAGGCTGTCGGCAAGCTCGTCGAAGGTCGCGCGGCGCGCGCGGCTGCCGATCAGGCGCCGCACGGTGTCCGCGGTACGGTTGCGATGCTCGGTGACGAAGCGGCGCACCTCGTCGGTCGAAAGCGAGTCGAAGCCCGGGGTGGTGCTCACCAGCGTGAGCGTGTGCAGCCGCTCGGGAAAGCGCAGCGCGACGTTGCGCGCGATGCGCCCGCCCATCGACAAGCCCACCAGGTGGATCTTCTGGGCGTCGAAATGCTCGACCACCCTGAGGACATCGCCGGGCAGATGATCGAACTGCAGCCCGCCGGCATAGTCGTCGGACTCGCCGTAGCCGCGCGCGTCCCAGGCGGCCGCGGTAAAGCCTGCTGCCGCGAAGGCCTCGATCTGCTGGAACCAGTTGCGCCGGTTGCCGCGGATGCCGTGCAGGAACAGCACCAGCGGCCCGTGGCCCTCGAAGGACACCGCGAGGCGCGGCGCTGGCCCGATGAGCGTGGTCTCCACCTACTCCGCCTTGGCGCCGGAGATTTTCACGGCGCGCCCGCGGCTTTCGAAGTCCCGCGCGATGTAGGCGGCGAACTCCTGCGGCGAGCTGCCGACGACCTCGTAGCCCTTGTCGATGAGCTGTTTCTGCCGGAACTCGGGCTGCTCCACGATTTTCTTCGTGTCCTGGTGGATGCGCGCCACCGCCTCGCGCGGCGCACCCGCCGGCAGGAAAAGGCCGAACCAGGCATGCGTCTCGACCTCTGGATAACCGAGCTCCATGAACGTCGGCACCTCGGGAAGGAGCGGCGAGCGTTTCGCCCCGCCGATGGCGAGCGGTTTGACGCGCCCGGATTTGAGCGGAGCGAGCGAGCTGGCGATGCCGGCGAAGGTGAGCTGCACTTCGCCCGCCATCACCGCCGGCACGGCGAGCGAGATGCCCTTGTAGGGTACATGCACCAGATCGATGCCCGCCTTGTACTTGAGCATCTCGCCCGAGAGGTGCGGCTGGCTGCCGCTCCCATAGGACGCATAGTTGATGCTGCCGGGCTTCTCCTTCGCCAGCTTGATGAGCTCCGGCAGCGTGCTCGCGGGTACCGAGGGATTCGCGACCAACAGCTGCTGCAGCAGCACGAGCATCGTCACCGGGATGAAGTCCTGCTGCGTGTCGTAGGGCAGCTTGGCATACAGATGCGGGTTGATGGAGAACGTCGCATCGGTGGTGAGCAGCACGTTGTAGCCATCCGGCGCTGATTTCGCCACCGCATCGGCCGCGACGATGGTGTTCGCGCCCGGCCGGTTCTCCACCACCACCGGCTGCGCCCAGGCCGCGGTCAATTTCTCCGCGAGCTGGCGGCCGAGCACATCGATGCCGCCGCCGGGC